>JBEHWO010000001.1:0-83235 GCA_040217695.1 Vulcanimicrobiota bacterium
CCTTTATTTCCTTTATTTAAAGAATAAATAGCTTTCTGTATTGTTCCCATAGGGCAGAAGGTACACCATGCCCTGGGTGAAAACAGGACTCCTACAATAACGGCTATGACGGTAGTAACAAGACAGAGAGTCACAAAAACAAAGCCCCATTTATTCAGAACATCTGCCGTGGTGACAGACGTTACAAAAGCTGCTCTTGTTCTGAGAGTAAATACCGTCATAAAAACTATTACTACAAAAAGACGAAAATATTTTGAACTCAGAAGAGGAGGAATTTTCCCGTAGAAAGATACTGGTTTAATAAAGATTTCTACAAAAGCTCCCCTGGGACATAGATTACCGCACCAGAATCTGCCTTTGAAATAAGAGAATATGAGAAAGAAAATCATCATGCCGAGTAATAGGAGACCAAGTCTGGGATACCATAATCCTCCGACAGATATAAGAGGAACCAGTATCCACGAGAACCGCTGAAACCTGTTAACAGCAGGCTTTTTTATAAAAAATTTTTTCGGAACTTTTTTTTTGCTGTCTCCACTTTTTTCAGACATACAAACCACCCCTGTTTATAGTATATTTCATAATTTATTATAATTCAAGTTGTCTTTACGCTTTTAATCCATGCACATCACACATTACGCTTTACGAGGTCATTCTTTATTGATGGTTATGAAACTAACTATCATATAAATAGATGAAAGAATATAAAAAAGGATTCCCTTGATTTTAAATTTCTCTGCCGCAGTCTATACAGAATTTATTTTCTGCAGGTGAAGTGCAGCCACAGGAAGGGCAACGTTTTTCTTCTCTTGAAAGAAATTGAGAGCCCGTAATATTGCCTGTGAAATCACTTTCAGGTTCCTGTCTTTTCTGTGATTTTTCATTAAAGATATCACTTTTTAATGTTACAGGAAATTTGTCATGTTTTAAAGGTCTGGGAAATATGTCGTATGATTGGGCAGAGATTTTTTCTCCGCAGATATTCATTGCAAGTTCCCACAGAAGCTCGCTTAAATATAGCAAATCCTTTTCATCTGTTATAGTTCCTGACGTTTTATTTACCAGTTTATTTTCTGAAAGAGATATATTTATAAGGTATGGTCCATATAGCATTTTTCTCTGTAATTCGGAAGTCAGTAACTCCGGCACCATACAGGAGGTATTACTTTTTATCATAAAGGCATCGTCAAACTCTCTATTTCCTGTTTGAATATCCTGAGTTCCTAACATTTTTCCTATTTTACTTAAAAAGCCTTCCTGATAAATATGGAGAGTATATTTCGAAGGTTGAGGTAATTCAAAAGTAATAACAGTATAGGTGGTACTGCTGTCACCATCTCCTTCTGTAATGGTTTGCAGAGTATAATCAAAATTTTTATATGTTCCTGTAATCCTTGGAAATGAGAACAAAAATCCAGGAATAATATTAAGTCCATGATCTCCGGCAAATTTTTCCCACACTTTTTTTTTATCCGCACCGGCAATAAAACTATGGATAGAATAAGCTATAAGAAAAATAATAAATCCAAAAAAAACTACAGGTACACATAAAGCTTCCATAACAATTCCTTACCTTTCTTCTGAAAATTTAATTTTCATTCTCCTTTGTGACAATTATTTGTCATGAATGTTTCTTAAGATTATTGCCGGAATTTTTCTGCTATTACAAGCATTTCAAAATCGTCAGGTGTCAATTTATCATTCCTGCTGTATGCTCCCAGTTTGCATCCATATATGTCACTCTTATTGAAACCTGCCGTCTTTAACAGCCATGTGATTTCTGACGGCATATAATAACGTTCGTTGCATTCCAGTGTTATTTTATTCCCGTCATCGTTTTCATGTTCGAAAACTGAATAATCCCTGAAGGTCATCAGATCAAAATTACTGCTGCGGGCTACCTCTGTCTTAGAATTATCATTTATAAAATCTTTTGTCGAGTGTACAAGAGGGAATAGTCCGTTCAGAGTGGTAAATATATATTTCCCTGGATTCTTCAGTGATTTAAAGGCATTTTGCAAAATTTTATAATTCATTTCATCTGTTTCCATAAGGGGAAAAGCACCTTCACACAGCATGATTGCCAGATCAAAGGTTTCATGAAAATCAAAATCTCTTGCATCTTTTTGGATGAAATTCACCTGAACTCCGGAATTCTGTGCCTTTTCTTTTGCTTTATTCAGCATGGATAGAGACAGATCCAGTCCTGTGACATTATATCCCCGTCGGGCCAGTTCTATGGAGTGCCTCCCCGTGCCGCACCCGATGTCCAGTATTTTTAGCGATTTGTCCCCATTTATTTCCTTCTCTATAAAATCAACTTCTGCTATAGTTCCTGTTGTATAGACTTCCTTTTCATAATTATTCCCATAATTCTCAAAAAGTTTTTCGTACCATTGTCTCATTTTTTTCTCCTTTTCCTTTTTAAGGCGTATATTTTACTTAATAAGTGTCAGATTTTTACCTCATATTTCTCTCCTGCAGTCTATACAGTAATTCTTTTCTGCAGGTGAATTTGCGCCGCAGGAGGGGCATTGTTTTTCTCCGGAAGATTTATGAGAAGAGTCAGTAAAATCATTTGTAAAATCGGAAAGAAATGTTTTATAAGAAGCTTCTCTTTCTGAACTTTTTTTCTCTTTCTCAAACAGATCTTTTATCTTTTTTTCTTCTACGTGAGTCAAAGCTTTTAAGGTTCTTTCTTCTAATTCAGATAAAGCTTTTATCCTGTCTTCTTCTGCCTGAGCCAGAGATTTTATCTTTTCCTCTTCTGCCCTGGCTATAGCTTTTGTTCTTTCCTCTTCTGCCCTGGCTATAGCTTTTATCTTTTTTTCTTCTGCTAATACAGGATCTATTCTGTCCTGTGAAATTATATCTTTCCCGGAGACGTTTATTGCAATTTCAACCATAAGTTCGCTTAAATATAGCAGATCCTGTGTATTATCTATAATACGGCCTGTTTTATTTTGAAGTTTTTTTTCTGAGAGAGTCATATTTATGAGATAGGATCCATATAAAAGTTTTCTCTGTAAATCAGGAGTAAACACTTCATCTATTTTATCAGAAGGGGAGGTTTTTATATTAAACACATCGTCAAATCTTATATTTCCAGTTTGAATATCTTCACTACCAAATATTTTTTCTCTTTTATTGAAAAAAAAATTTTCCCTGTAAATATGAAAATTATACACTGAACATTCAGGCAGTTTAATTGTAATAACAGTATAGATTATACTTTTTTTACCTGTGCTTTCCGTAACAGTTTCAAGAACATAATCGAGCTCTCTGTATTTCCCTGTAATCTTCGGGAAAGGTATCTTTCTCTCAAATGTTATACCAAGGCCTGAATCTGATGCGAATTTTTTCCATGTTGCCTTTATTGCCCTCTGTCTTGAAGAACTGGATGACCGGGCAAAAATGCCAACAATAAAAATTAAAAAAAATATAGACAAACAGACAAATAATCCTTCCATGAAAAATTCCTTATTTTTCATTTCTCGTATCTGAAGTCTTTCGTTATTACAATGTAAAAATCCTCTCTCTATAAAAAGTGCAAAACTATATAAAAATAAAGAATCCTTTTTTTATTTTTTCTATCTAATCAGGTAAAAGACAAAAACAGAAAAACAAGGAGGAATAGATTATGAATAACACAGAAAATAAAAATGTAACCTGTGAAATAAACACCGGATGTTCGACCTGTCCTTTATATCAGGGAGGTTCATGTAGTGCCAGAAAGGAGAATTGTTCTGCTTCAGAGAGTTGTTCACTCGTACCTGTAGCAAAAAAATCAACAGAAAAGGCGGAAAATTTTCCGAAGAGGTTTTTTATGAAAAAGGCAAATGTAACCAAAATACAGATGGTTTCCTGGATTATAGTTCCCCTTATATCACTGGGCGGACTCTGGTATCATAAACTGGGTCTTATTATGCCTGTAATGATGGTTTTTTTGCTGGTACTCTCTTATTTCAGGGGTAGATTCTGGTGTGGCAACCTCTGTCCCAGAGGTGCTTTCCTTGAAATATTTATAAAACCTGTATCTTTTTACGGAAAAATCCCTGATTTATATAAATCCAAATATTTTCGACTTGTTGTGGTGACAGTATTTATGGGACTGTTCACATTGAGGACTAAAGCGGCTTTCGGCTCATGGCCTCTGATGGAATCTCTCGATAAATGGGGCCTTGTATTTGCCACATTATGTCTTGTAACAACAATTATAGCAGTAGTGTTAGGTGTCCTCTATTCACCGAGAGCATGGTGTTCTTTCTGCCCTATGGGTACTATTGAAAAATGGTTGTATAATATAAACAAAAAGATAAAAAGTTTATCCGTAAAGGAGGCAAAATAATAATGTTCAGAACGTTACTTCAGGATAAAAAGGTGAGTATTGATAAAGAAAAATGTATGAAATGTGCTCTCTGTGCCAGGGTCTGTCCCATGCAGTTATCCCCCTATACAGATTATGACGATAAGTGCCAGTTGAAAAGTGATGATTGTATAAGATGCGGTGCCTGTATAGCAAACTGCCCTGCAAAAGCACTCTCTTTCGAAGAGAACAGATCCTTTACGGGAGAGCCATGTCCTCATACGAAAAAAAAAAGACAGGAATATAAAGCAGTAATAGAAAAAGTAGAAGATCTTACACCTGATATAAGACAGTTTACCTTTAAATTTATAGAACCGGATAAGGTGAGTTTTAATCCGGGACAGTTTATGATAATAAAAGTTCTTGACGGTCCCATTGTATTCAGAGCCTATTCCATAAGCTCCACACCTGATGAATGTTCTTTGTTGAAGCTGGCCATAAAAAAGGTTTCTGACGGTCTGGGGTCTCCTCTCGTATTTGAGTTTAAAGAGGGCATGGAGGTTTTGCTTGAAGGACCTATGGGAGAATTCACACTTTATGATGACAGTAAAGATATTATAATGGTTGCAAACGGTATAGGAGTAACTCCCTTTGTTTCTATGGCAAAGGAGGCTCTCAGAAGAAAAAAAGGTAACGTTAAACTCCTTTTCGGAATAAGAAATGAACAGGATATTATGTATGATGATTATTTTAAAGAGCTGTCAGAGGCATATCCCGATTTTGAATATATACTGTCTCTTACGAAACCTTCTGAAAACTGGAAGGGACATAAAGGCAGAGTTCCGGCCATAATAGAGAAAATGGATCTTAAAGGATATGATGCCTACCTGTGCGGTTCAAAACCCATGCTGAAAGATACGAAAGAAGCACTCATGAAAAACGGGGTGAAATCTGAAAGAATATTCTTTGAATCATTTTTTTAAACAGGAGTTACGCATTTTGTCATTGCGAGGAGCGGAGCGACGAAGCAATCCCAACAGTTTCTGTTGTAATAATGGGATTGCTTCGCTTCGCTCGCAATGACTGATTCTTCTGTATTTTTTGCGTAAGTCCTGTTTAAAATAAAAGGGGCCGTTAATCACGGCCCCTTTTAACCGGTTCATAATATTTTATAAAAATACCTTAAAAAGCATTCTCAGGTTTCCATATTTTCCATACTTTCCCGGAAAGATCAATTCCAGGTGTCAGAGTCGGTTTCCCTGGCTCCCAGCCTGAAGGCATTACTTCACCTGTTTTTCTGACATGTTGAAAAGCTTTGACCTGACGTATTAATTCTGAAACATTTCTTCCTACACTCGGAGTTAAAACTTCCATAGCCTGAATAACTCCATCGGGATCTATAATAAAACGTCCTCTTATATCGACTCCGCCTGCTTCATCATATATTCCGTATATTTTTCCTATTTTCCCACCTCCGTCTGAGAGCATAGGAAATGGGACTCCCCCTTCTACCATTTTAGACAGTTCTTCTTCCTGCCATATTTTATGAACAAAACGACTGTCTGTACTTACTGACAGTATCTCTACATCCATAGCTTTGATTTCATTGTATTTGACGGCAACTGCCGACAATTCGGTCGGTCACACAAATGTGAAGTCCCCCGGATAGAAACAGAGGACTACCCATTTACCTTTATAATCAGAGAGTTTTATGTTTTTAAATTCTCCTTTTACATAGGCAGATGCTTCAAAATCAGGGGCAGGTTTCCCTACTTTTGCCGTTACCTGTACATCCTGCTTTTGAACCGGCACATCCTGTTTTACTTCTGTACCTGTTACAGGCCCTCTGGCCGGTTCGATACACTGAGTTTTATTATCTGCTGCTCCTGCGCATGTTACAAAGAGATTTGCTATGAGAAGAGCACACAGCAGAACAAAACATATGTTATACTTTTTTAACATTTTCAACCTCCTTTTAAATAAATTTTGTAGTAATTTATGAACCGGTTTTATTTATCATCCAAAAAAATTAAAAATCTGCTCTGAGCCTCACCTACGGGGCCTCCCATTACTTCCCCTACTGTTCCCGGGAACATCTGCCCCATAAGTTTTGTATTCACAAAAGACACATATACCTTACCATCACTTTTTTCGTAAACTGATATGGTGCATGGCATCATGACAGAAGCATAACGGGAAGCATCCTCTTTGAGCATTTTACCTGAATAATCCACATTACAGAGTTCTATCAGTTTTACAGGCAAAAGCTTTTCTCCTCCGTTTTTTTCTATACTTTTAGCAAGATCCTTTACACCTGAAATAACCCATTTTTCTGCTTTTGCATTATCCACTATTTTCTGAACAGTTTCTTCCAGCCCGTAAGGACTGAGTTTTTCTATTATCATTTGCTCGTTTTTATTACAGGGTTCTTCTCCTGATACATACGAAGGATATAATAGAATCAGGAGACATATTAATATAAGGGATATTTTCTTCATTATTCGATACTCCTTTTTTACTGTATAAAATGTAATATCGGTATTGTCGGTATATTTCTGTAAAATATTCTATCATCATCTCCTTTCAATCCTTTTATAGAACCTTGCCATATTCCATTGCCGTTATGTTTATTTACTAATGCTTCAACAGCATTTTCAATCCTATTAATATAAGCGCTATACCAAAGACCTTTTCCAGGAGATTATTGGATAAATGTGTGGCCAGTTTTGCTCCGAAAAGTCCTCCTAAAAAGAAACCGATACATATACAAATGGCAATCTTTATATCTACATGGCCCTGTTTAAAATAGGTCCATGCCGCAAGGATGCCGATAGGCGGTACAAGCAAAGCCAGCGTTGTTCCCTGTGCTTTGTGCTGTGAAAGACCGAACAGAAAAACCAGGGCAGGAACAATAATTACTCCTCCTCCTATACCTATGAGCCCTCCGAGAAATCCTGCTGCCAGACCGAGCAGTACGTAAAGTAAAATAATGATCATTTTACACCCTCTTTTACGTAATGAGTAATGCGTAACGCGTTACATAAAGTTGATAGTTGAACGTTGATGGTTTATGGTTTAAAATCAAACTCTCACTTATAAACCTTAAACTATAAAATCTACTCACAATTCAATTTTTTTACTGCCTGTGAAATACTATCAAAAAAATGATCTTCACCGAGAAAATCATAAAAATCTGAAGATTTAAGAACATCTCTTACAGGGCCTTTTAATGATGCTATATAAAATTCACATCCCTGAAGTCTCAGGTTATTTACTATATCTCTCATGGTTTCTTCGGCAGATGCATCTATATCATTTATACCGCTTCCGTCAAGTATAAAATATTTCATTTCCTTTTTCTCCGATAGTAATTGAATAATTTTATTCTCCAGAAATTTTGCATTGGCAAAATATAAAGATGCATCAACACGTAATATGCCTGTATGGGGCCATGTTATTACTTCGGGAAATCTTTCTACATTTCTGTATATATCGTCACTGTCAGGCATTTTACCGAGAACTGCCACATGAGGTCTTGCAGTTCTCCATATAAACAGTGCCAGAGATGTGATTACACCTGTTAAGATTCCCTGTTCCACACCTATAAGAAGGGTCGTAAGAAATGTAATTAAAAGGATATAGCCGTCTTTTCTTTTTACCCTGAATGTATGTAATGCACCTTTTATATCTATGAGCCCTGCAACTGCAACCATAATCACTGCAGCCAGGCAGGTTCCGGGTATATAATAAAGGTATGGCGTAAGAAATGCTACTGTCAGAGCAATTGCAGTTGCAGTAATAATAGACGCCACACCCGTTCTGGCTCCTGCTTCATAATTTACTGCAGTTCTCGAAAAACCTCCTGTTACAGGATAGGCACTGAAAAATGCCCCTCCTATGTTTGCAATTCCCAGAGCAATCAATTCTCTGTTTGCGTCTATATTATGTCTTGTCCTTGCAGCGATAGCTTTTGCTACTGATATGGATTCCATAAAACCTACCACACCTACAGTAAGAGCTACGAGAAATAAATCCGGAATAATTTTAAAATCCAGTTCCGGTATCCTGAAAGGAGGAAAGCCTTTAGGTACATTTCCTATGACAGAAATGCTTTCTGATAGATTTCCGTAATAAACTGTTACCATGCCGAGAATTATAGCTATAAGAGAACCGGGAATTTTCTTATTGATATATTTTAACACATAGATTATTCCTATGCTGATAAGACCCATAATCAAGGCAGGCCATTTTATTTCATTAACATGTTTGATTGTTTCGTAAAGTGTTACAAATACTATATGATGATCCCTGATATTTACCCCCGTAAGATGTTTTAACTGGCTCATGCCTATTATAATGGCGGCGGCAGAGGTATAGCCGCTTATCATGGAGTGGGAAAGGAAATTATCCAGGAAACCTGTTCTGAAGATACCCATAATTAAAAGTAATATACCTGATATAAGAGAGAGGAATATGGCATGAGCTATATATTCTTCCCGTGTCAGATTGAACCCGGCCAGAGACGATGCAACCATAAGTGAGACTATTGCGACAGGTCCTACGGACAGTTGCCTTGATGTTCCCATAATGGCATAAATAGCTACAGGCACTATGGATGCATAAAGACCTGTTACAGGAGGGAGACCTGCAATCATGGCATAGGCCATAGCCTGAGGTATTAATAATACTGTAATAGTAATGCCTGCCGTAAGGTCTCCCGTTATATCTTCTTTACTGTATTTTCTCAGACAATCCAGAAGAGGGAAAAGAGAAAATATTTTGTTTACCGGTTCGAATTTTTCTTTATCCTTCAATTATTGGTTTCTCCTTATTAGCGTGACGCGTAACGCGTGACGCGTGACGGGTGGTTTGTAATGCGTTATCGTTATACGTTATACGTATTTTCAGCGGTACCGGGCGAACACGGTTCGCCCATACTCTTCACCCTTCACTCTTCACCACTCACTTTTCACGTCTCACGTCTCACGACTCACTATTTTTTCGCCGCAGTTGCAAGATGTTCCAGCTTCGGATAAAGGACACCGAAAAGATACGTACCAAGTATCATGCCTGCCAGAGAAAACAGAGCCGCCAGTTTTCCTTCCCCGAGCTGAGTCAATATGGTGCCGGGACATGACCCTGTAATACCCCATCCCAGGCCGAATATGAGTCCTCCTATTACATTGCCCCAGTGACGTTCTTTAGGCGATATTTTTATCTCTTCGCCTGTTATTGTTTTCAGATGTGCTCTTTTTATTATCTGGATACCTATGGCGCCTACTACCACTCCTCCTCCTATTACTCCCATCAGATGAAGGTTTTTAAGTAAAAACATGTTTGCTATAAGATCATACTGTGTTGCTCCCACCCTTGAGAGTATAAAACCGAATAAAATTCCGAAAAATAGATTTAATATGGTCATCATTAATGCACCCCCAGTAATCTGAAAAGAATATTTATCATAAGGAATCCGCCTATCATAAAACATATGGTTGAAATGAAACTCGGCAGTGCTAATTGCGCATTACCTACTATACCATGACCTGATGTACATCCACCGGCAAATCTTGCTCCGAAACCTACCAGGATTCCGCCTGCAAACAACATTATATATTTTAAATAACCGGGGAAAATAGTTGCCAGCATTGTAAAACCTTTGTCGAAATTAAAGGTAAGATCCTTCGATAAGGCTATAGAAAGAAATCCACCTGTAATAAGTCCGACTACGAATAGAAAACGCCAGTCGAATTTATTCTTAAAAGCTTCCTTCTCAAAAAACTTCATTCCTTTTGTAGGAAAAGTTATTTTACACAGATTTACACATCCTGTAGATACTCCCAGAGGGTTACCTGTGAATATGAAAAAGAGAAAGATAAATAAACCTATTGCAGTTCCTCCTGCCCACCAGGGCCATATGTCTATAAAGATTGTTTTAAACATTGTTAATTACCTCCTGTGAAAATCGTGACGCGTGACGCGTGACGCGTGACGCGAGGATTATGACTGTTATTTAATAAGATGCATGTAAATAAAAAAGGATTCTTAATAATTTATAGTTTATTTTATAATTTATCTGAATTTAAATGCTTCGTGACGCGTTACGGGTCACGAGAGCAGTTATGTATTATTTATGCTCACCTCAGTAAGATAAATAGAATCATAACGCGTAACATGTAACGGATAGACAGTTCCTCCCGTCACGCGTCACGCGTTACGCGTCACGACCTAAATCTTAGGTCCATGAACATTCTGACATACAGGACATGTTTCAGTAAAACCTGCCGCTGCCCATGCAGTGACTCCTCCCGGAATATGGGCCACATCCTTTATACCTTTTGCTTTTAAAATACTTGCTGCCATGCTGGAACGCTGTCCTGTACTGCATATACATATAACAGGTTCTTTTGTAATATTGTTATAACCTGTTCTTGTATCGGGTGCTGCCATATGTAATGCTCCTTCTATATGGAAACTCTGAAATTCTCCTTTTGCCCTTACATCAAGTAATGTGAAATCTTTCCTGTTACACATTTCCTTTACTTCATGAACGGAAATCTGCTTTATACTTTCTACCGGCAGTCCGGTAGTTGCCCATTTTTGAAGCCCGCCTTCAAGCCATCCTTCCACTTTATCGAGGCCGACTCTTCTGAGCTGGGTTATGGTATTGCAGAGATCTTCTTTTGTTTCCACCACAAGTAGTAAGGCGCGATCCACCGGTAATATCCATCCTGCAAAGGTCTGGAAATTACCTGTAATGGGATTGTGAATGGAGCAGGGAATATGCTGGCCTCCGAAGGCTGCAACTGATCTGGTGTCCAGTACTAGACATCCTTTTTCTATGGCTTTATTGAATTCCCCGGGTGACATGGCTTTTACGGGAGGTAATTCTTCCGTAAGTGCAGGGCCTGCACCGTTTGTGGCGGAACATCTTGAAAAATGATCAGGTGCCGCAGGCATTTCAGAAAGAAGGAATTTCTTGAAATCTTCCAGTGTGGAAGGTTTCAGCGATTTATTATATCTTCTTTCATAGCCTATGGTGGATGTCCTTTTGGCGCTCATGGCCTTACCGCAGAGTGAACCTGCGCCGTGAGCAGGATATACTTCTACGAAATCAGGCAGTTCCATGAGTTTCTTTAAACTTCCGAATAATTTTTCAGCCAGTTCGTCTGCCATGTCGGGGAAGAGGTCCGGTCTGCCCACATCACCTACAAACAGTGTGTCTCCACTGAAAAGTCCGCACGGTTCTTCTCCTCTGGATGTATCTGTTACAAGATAACAGGCTCCGTCAGGAGTATGGCCGGGTGTTGCAATGACATTAAATTTTAAATGTTCAATCCTGAATTCATCGCCGTCTGATACTGCATCATGGGGAAATTTGCAGTTTGAAGCCTTCGGAGCTATTATTTTTGCCCCTGTTTTCTTTGCAAGCTCCATATGACCTGAAATAAAATCTGCATGGAGATGGGTCTCCAGAATATGGGTGATTTTATAGCCCATATCCTTTGCATCATCAATATATTCCTGTACGTCTCTTCTGGGGTCTATTATGGCACATTGCCCCTTCCCCCCCAGAAGATAGGATACATGAGCCAGACCTTTCACATAGTATTGTTTTACAAACATTTTTAAAACACCTCCGTAATTTTTTTTATAAAAATTGTTATTTATATAGATGCCTTTTTATTAATAAGGATTCAATGTTTTTGAAAAATTTATACGGCACCGCTCCGGATAAACCGGTAATAATATCTATCATTACCGGTTACCCGGGAGGCTATGGATTGGAACATTAATTTCTGTAAAAATGAGAAATATATTTTTTTTGTTTTTACCTGTTCCGGTGATTATTGAATTTAGAGGTTAATTCCCTCTATATCTGTAGATTTTGCATATTACTTTTTGTAATTACTGACCTGACCATAAGCATATAATAAAGGATTTTCTCGCGTTATGCGTTACGAGAACATATGTGTATTATTTATGCTTATCTCAGTAATTATAATTGGATATTTAAATGAAAAATTCCTTCCTGAACATAAAATATTATGCTTGATAAACACTTCTCTTTCAGGCTATAATAAATAGAGTTAAAAAGAAAGTTTTTTATGTATTTTAGTTTCATAATTATACATAAATAATGATCTCGTGATGCGTGATATAAACCCGTGACGCGTTACACGTAACGCGTCACGACTACTTAAATTTTAATAAATTATAATACATAAATTTGTTTCACGTGAAACACATAGAGGGGTGCTTTCATATGTCAGGCATGATCTTTGTTATAATTTTCTTTACCGTTCTTATCCTGCTTTTGGGTCTTATGATCTATACGTCTGTAAAAAACAGCATGAAAGTAGAAAAAATGTACGGAGAACTCATTATGAAGGAAGGATTCATGGATATAATGAATTCTTCTGCAGAAAAAAATGAATTTATTCGGAAGGCCATGAAAGTTGCAAATAGCTACAGTAATTATGACAGGATTACTCCTGCTAAATTGATTATGAAGGAAGAAGAAGGAAGCACTTTATATGTATCTTCTGCCAGTATGGCTTCAGGACGCACTTCTTCTCCGGGAGATGTAATTCTGCTCATTACGCTTCCCTTACATATTGAAGGCACTGTTTTGATACGTTCCAGACTGCCGAATATTATTGAAACACTGGTATCCGGCATGATGGAAGGAAGGGGATTACTGCCTGTCAGAACCGAAGATGTTGATAAATTTGTTCTTTATACAACAGATATAAGAAATAAAAATTTTCTTACTCCTCCCGTAAGAGAAGTTCTGGAAAATTACTCGAAGATTACCGGCGGAGCAGTTTCTGCATCTACTATGAATATGGGAACAGTAATAGCAGTAACTGATAACATACTTTATATTTCCGGCCTTGCTCATACTATGTATGAAGATCTCTACGGACTGATGAAATTCGGTAGGGAATTATCTGCAGCGACAATCAAATCTCTTTCAGAAAAAAAGAGTCTTCCCGATGTCGGAGAAACAATCTGCCCTTACTGTAATGAAAAAATTACCGGTAATAACAGTTTCTGTACAAACTGTGGTTATCAGATACCCTTTACCGGTAATTGATGTCCCTTTATTCTTTCTCCATTTCTTTTTCCATGTCTCTTATGGCTTCAGAAACAATAAGAGCCATGTTGCCGTAAACGTTACCTTCTCCGTCTCTGTCATAGGCTGCCTGTTCTATTTCATAATTCCCCCTTGACTCCTGATATGTGCCAGGTTTAGAACCTGATTTATTCTCTGCTTTTATATCTGCCCCCGAAGATATAAGAAGCTCTGCAATATAAGGATTGTAGGTTACATGAAGGGGAGTATTTCCATGAAAATCTCTGGCATTCACATCTGCCCCATGTTTTATGAGGTATTCTGCCGTATCGTAACCGGAAACCATGTGAAGCAGTGTCTTTCCCTCAGGTAAAAACTGGGTGTTTATAAAATCGGGATTTTCTTTTAAGAAATCTTCCATTGCCTTTTTTTCTTTTGTGAGTTTCATTATATCTACGGAAAAATCTTCAAGATAATAACAGACATATTTCAGAATTTCTTTTATTTCTTCCTGTGTATATTGTAGACTCTCTAACCTGTCCATAAAAGATTTCTCTGTAAAGGTTGATTTTATACAGGTTTCTAATCTTTGACTATCAACAGGGGCAGGTATTTTTTTTACAGTACTTTCAGATATATAAACCCTTCTGTTTTTAACCATAGATTCTCCTCCTGATCAGTTTATTGGAATCGTGACGCGTAACGCGTGACGGGTGTGTCGTAATACGGTATGCGTGATGAGCAGGGTTTAAACCAGTTACGCATCACGATTCTCGTAATAAATTTATAATAACACAATTGAAAATGAATATCTATAAATTTTTGTTAATTATGATATAATCTGTAATAAAGGAGATTTTTATGCTTTCAGATGAATATAATTCAAATCAGAGGAAAATAACCTTTACAGGCAAATGGGAAAAAGAAATAAAAGAGGTACGGAATTTCGGAGGCATTCCTGCCATTGCTTCCGACAGGGCAGGTAATATTTATGTCGCTAATAATACTGTATGTGATGCTCTTCTGTACGGTAAAATAACAGATTATAAAGAATATATTGATATGGATTTTAAGTGTTTATATACGGACAGGCTTTTAATAAGGCGGCTGAAATTAAACGATAAAGAAGATTTTTTTAAATACAGATCCCATAGAAATGTTATAAAATATCAGTCATGGAAACCGAAAAATATTCAGGAAATAGAAGATTTTATAAAATCTATGAATGAAATTCATCCAAATATTCCCGGTAAGTGGTTTCAAATGGCTATATGTATAAAAGAAACGGATAAAATGATCGGCGATGTGGGGCTTCATTTTTTTGAAGCAAATTTCCTGGAAACAGAGATCGGGTATACCATTTCACCGGATTTTCAGGGTAAAGGATATGGAATAGAAGCTGTCAGTGAAATCCTGAATTATCTATTCGGTAAACTCTGTAAACACAGGGTTTTTGCATCGGTTGACCCTGAAAATAAACCTTCTATTACACTCCTTGAGAGAGCCGGCATGAGAAAAGAAGCCCATTTCAGGAAAAATCTCTTTGTATCGGGAGAATGGCTTGACGAATGTATATATGCCATACTTGATGATGAATGGCAGGTAATATAAAGATTTAGGTAATTATTTATTTCTTTGAATAATTTCTTATTGTTTTTAAGTCTCTTTCTCTGCTAAAATATAAATATCAATTAAAAAATTCGGGAGGTGTTTATTGTGAGAATATTACATGTTACCCTTATGCTTCTCATTATATTTTTTCTATCCCCTCTATGTTATTCTTCTGAAAGTTCTTCTGCAGAAGAAAAGTTTGAAGAAGCCCATTCCGTAGATGTCGGCCATATAAAAGGAACCGTTCTTCAGATACTGGAGCCGGGGAAAAAAGTGAAAATCAGTGCAGGAGAAAAAGACGGGCTTCATATCAAAAATGATAAAGGTAAAGAATTTACGGTAGAAAGGCAGAATATTCCCGTTGCCAGATTAAATCTTATTGATACGGGCAGAGAAGAGTCTTCTGCCGAAGTGAAGGAAATTCTTCCCGGAATTACGTTGAAAGAGGGAGATGTCGTTACAAGTGAAATAAACAGACTGGATAAGAGGGATTTACTCTTTCTGGACAGTCCTTTCTGTGAACTTACAGCCAAAACCCTTATAACAGAAGGGGGAGAACATTATCTCTGGAATATAGAAAATATATCTCTTTATGTACCACGGGATGCCTATCTTTTTACATCCTACGGCAACCCTTATTTCGGCAATGTTTCAGAAGGAGACAGACCTTTCTGGGTCGGCGGAGGCGACAGAAGTCTCCTGTATTTATTTGATATAAACGGAAAGAAGAGATGGGGTTTTGAAACAGAACTCTGTATATTTAAAGATTTCAATATAGACTGGGGATTTTTTACCAGGAAACTGCGCTTTACGGAACCTGATTATAAGATATACGGCGACAGGCTCTATCTGAACGGTTATAACATAAGGCCCGATATGTGGGTTCCCATGAAAGTCGTGAAAGCAAGCGGCATTTTCTTCGGCCTTAACCTTAAAACAGGGGAAGAACAGTGGAGATTAAAAGAACCTGCCGATGGCTATGACCCCGCCTTTTACAGTATTATTTACGATAATTTTATAGATGAAATATGTTATCTCTATTCTACGGAAGCCAGTCTTTATGCAGTGGATATGAAAAAAGGAACCTTTATATGGGAATTTAAAATGAAAGGCAACGGAACGGAAGGAGGTATTTTCTATCAGAAAGAAGGTTTTATCTATTCGTCCGACAGTGAAGGATATTTTTATAAAATAGATATGGGAACAGGAAAAGAAATCTGGTCTGTAAAGTTTGACAGTCCTGTTGTTAAAATAGAAAAATCTGAGAAAGATACGGAAAAAATAATATATCTTTTTGCTATGGAAAAAAATATCTCTGCACTGGATGAAGACAAGGGGATTCTTCTCTGGGAGTATAAAGCAGATAAAATATTTACCGCACCGAAATTGAACCACCTGTCAGATAATTTCATATATACATATGATGAAGGTTCCATAAATGTTCTGGCAGGAGAAACGGGTAAAACTGTATGGAAAAGTGATATAAAAAAGCCTTATCCTGTGTATTTTAATCCTTCAGATACCCTCTGCTGTGTTTCCGATAAAAAAGCCATCTATGCTATAAATACCTGGAACGGTAAGACGAAATGGTCTCTTAAAACAGCAGAGGATATTACAGATACTATTATGATAAAAAATACTTTTTATATAATGGATAAAATGAATGTTTATGCCATTGACAGCAGCTCGGGTAAAGAATACTGGAGAAAAAACGGTTTCCCTGAACCTATTTATTTAAAAAAGTATGAAACTGTTATAGATCCATATAATATTATGAATTCAGGTAAGATAAAAAATGAAGATAATTTCGTCTTTATTGGCGGAAAAAAAGGTTATCTCTGTATTAATCCTGCAGATCATGTAATAGTTTCGGAAAAGGTTTTTGAAGATGAATTTGTTCGTGCCGTAGGAGATTCTGAACATGTTTATCTTGTTTCTACAAAACGTATTTTTGCTTTTAATATAAAAACAGGAAAAGAAAAATGGAATAGAGAGTTTCAGGAAGAAATAATCTTTATTGCCCCTCCTTCCGAAGGAGGAATTTATTATGATAATGAAGAGTTTTTCAATAAAAAGAACAGTATAAATTCACATTCCCGGAAATTACTGGGTCTTCAGTGCGGTGAAATTTTTTATGTATTAAACAGGGAAACAGGGGAGACAGTGTGTGAGGGAAATGTGAATGATACTGTTTATCCCTATCTGGAATTAGAGGCTATGAATAAAACAGGGGAAAAAATAGAAGAAGTCTATTTTTATGGTTTCAGAGACTGTCTTTATACTGTGAGAAGTAAACAATGATTTTTGCTCACTGGTCACTGGTCACTGAACACTGTTAAAGGAGGAGTATTTAATGTATAAAATAATTTCTGTTATTGCACTGTTATGTTTCGTTCTTTTATCAAATGTTGTGGCAGAAGAAATTCCTGATAATCTACTGAGAACCGGTACAGAGTATTACAGAGACGGCAAACTGGATAAAGCAGAAAAAGATCTGTCTGAGGCACTGAAACTTTATAAAACCGCCGGCGATCTTAAAGGAGAAGGATTGTGTTCTTTCAGACTGGGAAATGTATATCAAAATCTGCGCCTTTATGAAAAATCCATAGAATCATATGATAATGCTTTAAATATATTTACAGGTCTTTCCGATAAAGGCCATATAGCAGAAACTCTTATTGCCAGAGGCGAGGCTTTTTGTTTGCGCGGAAATTATCAGGAAACTATTCAATCCTATGAAAAAGCTTTGAATATATATAAAGAGCTATCTGATAACAGAGGAAAAGCTGTTACTTTTGAACACATAGGAAATCTTTATTATGAGCTCGGACTCTACGAAGAATCCATTAAATACCTTCGATTTGCACTGGAAGAATTTAATAAAGCAGGAGACCTTCATAATAAAGCTATTATTCTCTGCAGGACAGGTATAATTTATTATATGTCAGGTAACAGAGAGTTCGGGAACCAGAAAGTTAAAGAAGCAAGGGAGGTTGCCCCGGGAGATAAGAATATTGCTCTTGATATTTCTACCATGTTAGGTGAATTTTATCTGGAATATAACGAGTTTGATAATGCATTCAAACTCGCCAGAGATATAGAAAAAGAACTGATTGATGATTTATTGTGTAAAAATGAGGATATTAAAAAATATTATAAAACTAAAAAATTTCTTTTTGATATTGCTGAAACCTATTTAAATAAGGGCAATGACAGAGAGGCTTTTGAGAATTACGGAAAACTGAGGGAACGTGCAGAAGCTTTCGGAGATAAAGGTGGCGTTATTGATACCGGTTATTATATGGCTGAAATTTATCGGCGTCAGGTCAGAGCCGACAGGGCTATTGAGATTTATACGGAATGTCTGACTTTTTACAGGGACGCAGGTAACAGATGGGGGGTTATTAATACAGACCAGCAAATTGCCGCCATTTATGAAGAAAAGGATGAACTTGAACTGGCAGCCCGGTATTATATGGATTCAATACAGGAACTGGAAAAATTAAGAGGAGAGATAACATCTGAAAATCTGAAAGAATCTTTCTCTGAAAAGGTAATGCCTGTATACAGAAAGGTAATAGACTTTTTCCTGAGAAGGGGAAAAAATCTTGATGCTTTTAATTTCGTTGAAATGTCAAGGGCGAGAGCTTTACTGGATTCGCTTGCAATGTCCGGAGTGGATATAAAAAAAGGGGCAGAACCGGCACTTCTGGAAGGAGACAGAAATTTACAGGCTGAAATAAATTATCTGGAAAAATCCATTCAGGAAGAAATGGCCAGATATAACCCTGATAGTGGAAGAATTAAAGAATTGAAAGAAAAACTGGAAAATACGAGAAAAAAGCTTGACTCTATCAGAGAAGAACTTTCTCTGAAAAGTCCGTCCTATTCATTCCTTACAGGTATAAAAAAATCTCTTACAGTGGAAGAGATACAGAAGAAAGTATTGAAAGATAACCAGTATATACTGGAATATTTCATAAATAATGAAAAAATAAATGTATGGGTAATATCAAAAAAATCTGTTTCTCTGGTAGAAATACCTTCATCGGAAAAGGATATTACAGCTAAAATCGAAGCTTTTAGAAAACCTTTTACGAGATTAAAGAATGAAACCGGTCTTAATAACGAGAGTTTTAAAGAGATTCTCTCTTCTGTAGATTTAAATAATCTTCATGACCTTTATAATATCCTTTTTAAGCCTCTGGTACAAAAAGTATCTTTCCCGAAAAATTCGGAACTTATCATTGTTCCTGACGGTATTCTCTATTATCTTCCCTTTGAGGTTTTAGTATCGGAAATAAAAACTCCGAATAAGAGTAATTTAATTTTTTCAAATTTTTCGGCAGCTAAATTTTTAATAGAAGATTATAATACAGACTATGTTCCGTCTGCCAGTATACTCGATCCTGCTCTGTCTGAGACAGACATGAAGAATTCCAGGGCATATCTCGGTTTCGGGAACCCTTCTTTTGAAGACACCGGAGAAACAACACTCGATGAAACACTCGCTGCAGGACTTATAAGACTGCAGGGCTATTCATTAAAACCACTTCCAAGAACGGAGGCAGAAGTAAAAAATATCTGTGAAATGTTCAAGGATTCAGGAGATATTTATATAAGAAAAGAAGCTACGGAAGAAAATTTTAAGAAGGAATGTTCTTCTTATAAATATCTTCTTCTGGCGACTCACGGTCTTTTAAATGAGAGAAACCCCATGGATTCCAGTCTTGCTTTTTCTATGAATTCCCGTTCTAACGAAGACGGTTTCCTGAAAGCATCAGAGGTGTTAAATCTTGATATAAACGCAGAACTGGTAGTATTAAGTGCCTGTGAAACAGGGCTCGGCAAAATAAGGTCAGGGGAAGGTGTCGTAGGGCTTACAAGGTCTTTTATGTATGCAGGAGCTCCTTCCATTGTGGTAAGTCTCTGGAGTGTAGACAGTTCGTCTACAGCCAGATTGATGGAAATTTTTTACAAAAAATTGCTTTCCGGTATGAACAGGGCAGAAGCCCTGCGTCAGGCAAAACTTGAACTTATGAAAGACAGTGACAGAATTTACGGTGAAGATGTTTCTTACAGGCATCCTTTTTTCTGGGCACCTTTTGTGTTTGTAGGAAAAAGTGAAAAGTGAGTCGTGAAGAGTGAAGAGTGAAGAGTGAAAAATGACTGGAGGTAGAGATTTTGAGCTTACATGATAACAGTTCCGTATTACCTGTCACGCGTTACTCATCACGCGTTACTCATCACGCATCACGCATTACGCATCACGCATCACGCATCACGCATTACGCATCACCCATTACGCATCACGCGTCACGAACCACCCGTCACGCGTCACGATTATCATGCATTACGTAGATATGGAGGTTTAAAGGTGTATAAAAAATCATTATTTTTACCTGTTCTTTCCCTGATACTTCTTATGTCAGGGTGCGGTCTTATTATTTCTGCGATTATACAGGCAGCTTTTGGTTCACTGACAGGTGTTGTACTTGTGCCTGCCGTAATTGTAGCTGCCGGCGGTGAGAATAAACAATCAGGCATGATTATGGTTCCGCCCGGTATCATTCCCGAAGGTTATAAACCTGCAGAAGGTGTAAAGGTTATACTCGAGGAAGTGGGAACTACAACTACAGGAAGCGATGGAGCTTTTAATTTTAAAAATGTTCCTGCAGGCGTTAAATTATTGAAAATAGAAGATCCGGGATGGACTTATATAACTCAGGAAGTAGTCATAAGTGAAGAAGGTTCACAGACCAGAGCTTTTACTGATTTTAAAATAATACCGAACGGGCCTGTTACGTTGTCTCTGAGGAAAGGATTACTGGAAGTGCCTCAGGCAGATTTTTATTTTGAAACTTATGGTATAGATCCCAATGGTATTCCGATAAGTCCTTCTGCCACCTGGTCTGTTGATAATCCGAAAGGTACTGTAGAAAATGGTTTTTTCCGAACTACAGAAGCCGGTATTTATAAAATAACGGCTGCCTCCGGTTCCTATACAGCAAGTGTTACAGTTACCGTACATGAAAAAGTAGTTAATGTAAAAGGTCATGTCACATATAATAATACACCTGTGCCGGATGCCAGTGTTAAAGCTAAAGATACCAATCTTTATTCCCTTACAGATGAACATGGATATTTCGAAATAAGAGGCATTCCGTCAATGGATGAAATAACCCTTGTTGCAATAACTCCTTCCGGTATTACCAGGAGTATAACAATAAGGCCTGGCAGTCTTACTGATATAGAGATAGATATAGCAATGACAGGTGATCCCAATATACCTCCCGTAAAAACTCCTACAGGTAATCCGACGTCACCTGCTACAGAAACGCCTTCTCTTACAGAAACGCCTTCTCTTACAGAAACCCCTTCTGTAACGAGAACTCCTTCCGGCACACCCGGAAGCCCTACTCCTACCGGTACCCCCGTATCTACAACCCGCTGGGTATTAAAGAACAGCGGCACGGCAAATAATCTTAACGGAGTTTATTTTGTTTCTTCACTGAAAGGATGGGCAGTCGGAGAAAACGGTACTATTCTTAATACGACAGACGGAGGAGAAACATGGTCTTTTCAGACCGGCGCTTCATCTTATAATCTCCGTGATGTATGTTTTGTATCAGGTAAAGGGTGGATAGCAGGCCATGGAACTTTGCCGAACGGAATAGTTTTTACCACGTCTGACGAAGGGGCTAACTGGCTGGCTCCCAATCCTTCAGCCTTCCCGACTCCTCCCTATGGAATGGAAAGAGCCTTTTTTTTGGATTCTAATAACGGATGGTTTGCAGGGAATAACGGAAATATCTATCATACTGTCGACGGAGGAAACTACTGGTGGAATCAGCAACTTAATGGTTCCATAACGGAAGCCCTGTCCGATGTTTATTTTCGACCTTCCGGTAAAGGATGGGCAACAGGCAGTGCAGGAAGAATCCTGATTACGGTAGATACCGGTTCTACATGGTCTCCTGTAAGTCTTACATCAGGTTCTCTTTATGGTGTCTGGTTTGTCGATGATGTTTACGGGTGGACTGTAGGTGCAGGAGGAGCTGTTTTTTACAGTACAGACGGAGGTTCAACATGGGGGACTCAGACAGGCGGAGTACCCACGGATCTCTATTCTGTCTGTTTTGTTGACAGCGGTACAGGATGGGCCTGCGGTGCAGGAGGGACGATAATTAATACTACAGATGCCGGAGCGGTCTGGCAGAGAGAAACCAGCGGCGTCGCAGAAGATCTTCATGATATATATTTCCTGAATGCCACTACAGGCTGGGCAGTGGGAGATAACGGGAAAATACTTAAATACAGGCCGTAAGATCCTTTATGAGTAAATATTTTGATAAATACTGATACCATTTGGCTATCAATTTTAGTTTTTAAGAGATTCTGTTATGAACTCACATAACAGAAGTTACGCATTTTGTCATTGCGAGGAGCGGAGCGACGAAGCAATCCCAACAGTTTCTGTTGTACTAATGGGATTGCTTCGCTTAGCTCGCAATGACTGATTCTTCTGTATTTTTTGCGTAAGTCCTGACATAAGAGACCTCCCGCTATTATAGATAAAAATTCTGTAATGCCGGGAGGTCTCTGTTCAGCAAAATGCCTTAAAGATCCTTATTTTTCCATTAAAAATTAATTCCTCCCCCCTGGACCGGCGGCGGAGGAGGCGGTATATACGGTGCCCGGTATGGCTCGCTGTATGTGTAATAATCCACGTAATTGTCATCGTACCGGTAATATGGAGCAGGCGTCGGTTCTACAGGTACCGGTTTTTTTATTTCCGGTTTGTCTTTTTCCAGAAGACATGGGCTGTAAAGCGGTATGGCTTCTTTTAAAAGCATTTTAACATGATAATTTCCTGCTTTGAAATCCTGCAGTTTTTCGTAGATAACTGCAAGTTCCATCCTGCTTTGATTATCAGAGGGCTTATTTTTACATGCTATTTCAAGATCGTAAATCTTCTGCTGTCCCGTATCTTTCGGAGCTATTTTACTTATTTTTTCATAACCTTCCGTAATTTTAATGGCATGTTTATATCTCAAATAAGATTCCTTTTTATTGCCTGCCTGGTCGTAGAGTTCTCCAATCCTTACATAACAGTCTCTTTCTTTTACACCTTTATTAAGGCAGTTTTTGTAATAACTTACGGCTTCCTTAAATGCACCTTTTGCCTGATATGAAAGGCCCAGAGCATAATATCCGAGAGACATGTTCGGTGAAAGTTCTATTACCTGTTGAAACTGTTTTATTGCTTCATCATATTTTTTCTGCTCATAATAGGCACTTCCCTGGATATAGCATCCTGTAGCCATTTTATCCCTGTCTTTGTCTTTTATTATCCGGGCAAGGTCTGGATCTATATATGGCGTGGCAGAAACAGCAGGCTGTTTGAATTTTTTTTCTACTTTAACCGTTATGTCAGATGTTACCCACTGATCTTTCGGCACAGCGGCAAGTTTTTCTTTAAGTTTCTTCAGGAATTCTTCAGGAAATTTCAGATATATATAATCGTCATTAACAGGTAAATGTTCAAAATCTTCAAATATTTTATTATCTGTCGTTCCTATGGCTTTAATTCTCTCTATACCTTCCGGCCCTTCACATACAATTTTTTTCATATTAAATCCCGGAACTTCATATTTTGAACCTGACAGAACCTGACAGGACACATGAGATTTATTGGGGAATAAAATAATTAAATCCCCTCCCGATGTCATCCTCAGGACTATAACCTTACAATCTTTGCCTGCCGCAAGGTAGAAGGTTATATCCTCACCTTCGAAAAGAATATTCTCCGTTCTGTCAGTTCCTGTTTCTATAAAAAGTTTTGACTCTCTGTTATCTATGGAATTCCACAGGTCTATTTCCGAGGCGCAGCACATGGTTAACGTTAAGAATATAAATAAAAATATAAGAGTTTTCATAATACCACCTTTATGGGCGTGATGCGTAACGCGTGATGAGAGCTTTATATGCTAATTTTCAATCTAGTTTTTCCGGCCATGCCTTTTACTGAACTGAGCATAAGCATGTAATAAACGTTTTCCTCCCGTCACGCGTGACGCGTGACGCGTCACGAGTATTTTTGCCTTCACGCATTACGCATTACGATTTATAGCTTTTCCAGATATCCCTTTACCTCTTCATTTCCGGGGGCCAGGTTGAGGGCTTTAAGAAAAGCTGCCTTTGCTTCCGTATTTTTCCCCTGGGCCATACATGTTTTCCCGAGCCATATATAGGCATCAGTATAGTCAGGATTACTGTTAACGATTTTATTCAGATTGACACCGGCACCGTCATAATCTTTCCTGTCATATAAAATGATGGCAATACATAACTGGGCAGGAGTAAAAGCAGGATTTACCGTAAGGGCCTTTTCATATTCTTTCATGGATTCGTCATATTTACCCCGGCTGTAAAGGGCATCGCCTTTATGAAGACATGACGCCTCTTCGGAATTGCCTTTTATAGGCTTTGCGTTTTTTTCTTCCGTACTGTTTAAAATCACTTCAATTTCTTCAGGATTGTATTTCAGATTCTCCAGTTCAGCTTTTAATCTTTCAGGGGAATATTCTTTATTGACCAGCGGTTTTAAATTTTCCGTATTTATCCGTTCCGCAAGTTTTTCCACACTCTTTTCCGTTATTACACAGGTCACAGGCTGAAGAATTAAGCCGTATTCATTTGTAGAAT
This sequence comes from Vulcanimicrobiota bacterium, assembly GCA_040217695.1. Lineage (GTDB taxonomy): Bacteria > Vulcanimicrobiota > SpSt-956 > SpSt-956 > JAKJGF01 > CALARM01. The sequence goes on from JBEHWO010000001.1 coordinate 24,702, forward strand.
CGGAAGAAGCGTAATTCAGGCTTTCTTTTAATATGTCCAGAATGGATTTTGCCAGTTTGTCGGGTGTGGTACCTTCCCGTCTGGCCAGATCCGACGTTACTGTCATGATTAATTCCCTGTTAAATGTTTCTATAACGACTTCTTTGTTCATTTTACCTACTTCCAGTTCAGACCCTTTGAGACCTTTTGCAATCATATTATAGAGTCTTCTGGCTATTACTTCCGCTCTTTTTAAAGGTGACAGTCCTCCTGCAGTATTTTGAATCTCGAATACAGGTTCCGAATTTATTAAAATTTCTCCGAAGACAGCACCGGGAACTTTTTTCTCTCTGTAACCTACCACTATATTTATGCCATATATAATCTTTCTGGCAATAACAAAATCAGGATTGGACGGATCCTGTTCAAGAGCTTTCTGGAAATATTTTTTCGCGTTTTCCTTATCCTTCATATTCATATAACATATGCCTGTATTATAAAAAATAGAAGCTTTTTCGTCTGAATATACAAGGGCTTTCTGGAATGTAGCCAGTGCTTCTTCATAATTACGGGAAAGCATATAAACAGATGCCAGATTATTATAAGGATTTGCAAAGGTGGGAGCTGTTTGAATGGCTTTTACATAAAGTTTTTCTGCTTCTTCCATTTTACCTTTATCAAAATAGCCGTTACCCAGATAATTCATTAAAACAGGATTCTTTGGATCAGAGGCAAGCATGCTTTCATAAAGACTTATGAATTCATCGAGTTTTCCGAGTTTTCTTGCCGTATATTCAAAATATCTGTGGGCATCAAGAAAACCTGTATCTTTTTTAATAGAATTAAGGAAAAAACTGTAAGCTTCATCTCCCCGATTTTTTTCATATAACTGCAGGCCTGATGAAAATTTTTCAAAGGATCCCATATTCTGTGTCGGTATAAAATAGAGATCTTTTTTAATTTCCTGTGATACGGGAGCATTGAAATATTTTGCTATTTTCAGTGAAAGATCTCCCTGAAGGGCAAAAAGATTGTCTCTGGAACCTGATACTGTCTCTTCTGCCACTACTGTTCCTTTTTTTACATCAAAAAGCTGACTCGTTATACTCACTTTGTTTCCCTCTTCTTTTAACGTGCCTGTAATAATATAGTCAGCACCGATAGTATTTCCGAGAGACTGTCCTGCAGGAGGTTCAAACTTCTGTGTTATACCCATTTCCTCCAGAACGGATCTCTGGCTTTCCCTGTCCACTACATTTATATTCTGCAGTTTATTCAGTTTGTTTACAAGTATTTCGGCAAAACCTGTACCGATAGGAGCGTTATTCCCTGTTTTACCTTCTGAATAAAAACTCAGAACAGCCAGAGTTACCTTCTGGGAAGCTATAGCGGAAGATAAGAACGTAACAAGCAGTAAGATTGTTATAAGAAAAATTTTACCTTTCATAAAATGGCCTCCTTCTCTTTTATTTTTTTATATGAAAATAATAAAGGCTTATCCCTTTACTATGTCATCTCACAGTTTTTTTTGCATCGTCTCTTGCCTTTATAGCAGGAATAAAATGTCTGTCTATTATCAATGCACTGTTGTAACATCTAATTGCTTCCCTGTATTTCTCCATACTATATAAAGCATTTCCCTGATTAAACCAGGCATGTTTGTTTCCAGGTTCAATCTCCAGAACTTTTTTATAATATATTATTGACTCTTCATACTGTTTCAGTGCATATAAAGCATTACCTGTGTTCATCAATGTAATAGTCTGTCGGGGCTCAATCTCTAAAGCTCTGTTATAACATTCAAGAGCTTCTTCATATTTTCCGCTATTGTATAATAAAAACCCTTTCCCATTCCATACATCGGCATATTTCGGATTAATCTTTAGAGCTTCATCGTAATATTTTATTGCTTCTTTGTATTTCCCGTCATAATGTAAAGCAAGGCCTTTATAATAAAGAGTTTTTGCATGTTTTGTATCAAGCTTTAAAGCTCTGTCGAAACATTCAATACTTTCTTTAATATGTTTTTGTTTCAGTAAAACCATGCCTTTACCTGTGAGTGAATCGATATCTTCCGAATCGCTTTTTAAAGCTTCATTAAAATATTCAAGAGCTGCACTGTATTTCCCCGATTTATATGACATAATTGCTTTGAAATATAAACTGCCGTCTATGTCTATATTGAATTTTTCTCTGTAATACTTGAGAGCTTCTCTGTAGTTTTTATTCTCTAATATCTTATCGTCTGCAAGTTTTTTTATGCCTTCTTTTTTTGCCTTCAGTGCGTCCTTATAGGAAGGATCTATTGTTAAAGCTTTATCATAACAGGAAAAACCTTCTTTGTAATTTTCCTGCTCCATAAGTTCATCACCCTGTTTTTTCAGGGCTTCTTTTTTCCCTTTCAGACAATCTTCATAAGAACTTTCTATGTTCAGAGCTTCATCGTAACATGCAATACCTTCTTTATAATTTTTATTTTTTACAAATTCATCTCCATATTTCTTCAGCGCTTCTTTTTTTAGATTTAAAACATCTCTGTTATTTTTATCAATATCTAAAGAAGCATTATAACAACGTATGGCATCTTTATAATTTCCACTTTTAAAATATTTGCTTCCCAGTTGTATCAGTGCTTCTTTTTTTTTATACAGAGCCTGAGACCAGTCAGGCACTGCAGTCAGAGCTTTATCAAAATACTGAATGGCATTTTCATATTCGTCTTTGCTCAGAAAGTTTTTACCTGTTTCATAATATTTTGCTCCGGGATTTTTCTGCAACCAGAAAATTATTCCCATAACTGCAATGACGGTGAGAAAAATTAACATAATTTTATGTCTGAATTCACGGGATTTCTTTACAGGTTTTTTCGGTTTTTCAGTTACGGCCGGTACATCAGCAGTTTTCTTTTTACCATGGATTTTCTCTTTTTTCTCATAGACGAGTTTCTGAAGAACTTCCTTCATTTCTCCCGCACTTTTATAGCGGTTAACAGCTTCCATTTCAAGAGATTTCATGACAATCTTTTCTGTTTCTTCCGAAACAGAAGGATTAAGGGTTCTTACCGGTTCGAAACTGAAGGGTGCTTCCGGCTTTCTCCCTGTCAGGAGACAGTGCATGGTGGCACCCAGCGAGTAAAGATCTGTTCTCAGTTCAGGTTTGCCCTGAAATAATTCCATAGGTGCATATGCATAGGTTCCTGCAGTGGTTTTAGTAGAATCACTGTCAGGGTTAATGGTTCGTGCAAGGCCGAAATCTATAAGAACCAGTCTGTTGTCGGAATCTTTAAGCATAATATTTGCAGGTTTTAAATCCCTGTATATTATCGGAGGTGACTGGCTGTGCAGGTATTCCAGTATGTCGAGTATTTGAATTGCCCAGTCTATTACGGTATCTTCCGGAATGGCTTCACCATTATAGCTTTCCAGTATGGATTTCAGATCCTTACCTTCTATATAATCCATTACAAGGTAATAACGGCCGTTTTCTATAAAATAGTCTTTCACCCTGGGAAGTCCTCCATGTTTCAGGTTATGGAGGATATTTGCTTCTATTTTAAATCTCTCTATGTAATACTTCTGCTGATCTTTATCATAGGTAAGACTCAGCATCTCTTTAACGGCACAGGGAGTTTTTTCAAATCTGTTATCCAGTGCTTTATAAACAGATCCCATACCGCCCCGTTTTAAAAGTTTTATTATTTCATATCTTCCGTCCAGGAGTGAACCTGTTTTGAGATTGTCTGTAGTAAGACTTATTTCTCCGCCGCATATATGGCACAGATCTCCTGTAGCATTATGTTCCTGGCCGCATCTTATACAGTTTGACACTTTATCACCTTAATCGTGACGCGTGACGCGTGACGCGTGACGCGAGGATACTGATCGTTCTAATAATCTGCCAGAGATATTTTTCTTACAGTCCTTATTACTGTAACAGGTAAGGAACGATAATTAAATAACTGTCTCAAATATATTAAATCGTGACGCGTAACGCGTAACACGTCACGCGAGGAAAGAGACAATTAATAAAATTCTATTCCTAAATTCGTAACCATTTATGAATTATTTTATATGAGAATCGTAATTCGTAACGCGTTACGGGAGGAACAAATTCTCATAATTCGTTGTGACCGAACCGGCCATGGTTGTTAGTGAGTAGTGAGCGGGTTTTATACTCACTGCTCACTATTCACTATTTAAAAATTTTTCGCTTTTTCTTTTGCCTTTTCTGTAAGAGAAGAAACTTTTTCTTCTGCCACCTGAGGGCCTGCCATAAGGGTTGGTTCCACGAGTATGGCGCTCATGTCGGTAAATCCCATAAAGGCAAAGATCGTTTTCAGATACGTCGTTTGATGGTCGAAAGCTACAGCAGGTGTTCCTTCCGGATATTCACCGCCGCGGGCAAGAATAAATATGACAGGTTTACCTGTTACAAGCCCTGTATAGCCTTTTTCGGGATCATATGAGAAGGTAAATCCCGGCTGAGAGATAATATCTATATAATGTTTCAGTCTGTACGGAATACCAAAATTCCACATTGGAACAGATAAAACAACTTTATCTGCCGACTTGAATTGTTCTATGGTCTTAACAACATTGTTCCATGCAAGTTTTTCTTCTTCATTGTGCGGTTTACCGCCCATAATTTTATATTTCCCCGATGCAGCTGTAGCATCAAAAGGCGGAAGGTCTGTTTTCCATAAATCCAGTGTTTCTACCGTATCACCGGGATGTGCTTCTTTATATGCATCGAGAAATACTTTTGCAATTTTGTTTGAATAGGAACGTTCTTCTCCAGGACTTGATTTAATATAAAGTACTTTAGCCATAACATTTCCTCCTCTGGTAAAATTACGCGTGACGCATGACGCGTGACGTGGGGAACAGACTGCGGACAACTATATAATATTTCTAAAAAATAACTTTAAATTCCTTCTTTCTGTTAAAGTATTTATCTTTTCATAAATGGACCGGTGTTATTGAGGTGATCATAAATACTGAGGTGAGCATAAATAATAAATATATGCTCCCGTCACGCGTTACGCGTAACGCGTGACGGGAGGAAGACCTTTATTAAATGCTTATGCTCAGGTCAGTAATACATATATGCTCCCGTGACGGGAGGAAAACTTTTATTACATGCTTATGTTCAGGTCATTAATAAAAAATTGCTACCGGTTTTTATATATGTTATAATTTAAAGGTATAGGAATTTTCATTTTTAATGACTTAAAGTAAAGGTTTAGATGAAAATTATTTAGAAGCGGTTTATCTAAATAATTTAAATGTCTGTTTCATAGTTCAGGAAGCCTCGCGTCACGCGTCACCCGTCACGCGTCACGAATCTTCAAGTTCCGTTCATTGACCATGAAAGGAAGTTATTATACTGATTAACAAAGAGATTTTTCGAGATATTTTCATGCATGCAGGTATTGCCATGGTTCTTATCGATAAACATGGTTATATACTGGATGTCAACCTTATTATAAATAAAGCAGTGAGCTATACCAGGGAAGATCTGATTCAGAAGCATTTTTCCGATTTCATATATCCCGAAGATTTACCTGAGAGTTTAAAATGGTTTGAACAAATTGTTTCGCAGAAAATTACCGTCTCGCCTCCTGTGGAAAAACGTTATATCGGAAAAGACGGAACCACTACATGGGGACGCAATGTTTATTCGGCAGTAAATGATTCGGAAGGGAATTTACAGGTAGTTGTCAGTACAATAGAAAATATTACCGAAAAGAAACAGGCACAGGAAGAATTACAGGGAGCAAAAGATTTTCTGGATAAAATTATCAATTGTATTGCCGATCCCATATTTGTAAAAGACAGTAACCACAGATGGAGAGTGGTAAATGATGCCTACTGTACACTTGTAGGACGGAGCCGTGAAGAATTAACCGGTAAATCCGATTATGATTTTTTTGCAAAAAACGAGTCAGATGTTTTCTGGGAAAAGGATGAACTCGTTCTCAGGACAAAAGAGGAAAATTATAATGAAGAAGATTTTACCGATGCAGCCGGTGTTTACCATCTTATAGCCACCAAAAAAACATGTTATACAGATAAAAAAGGACACGATTTTATAGTCGGAATTATAAGGGATATTACAGAAAGCAAAAAAGAAGAGAAAGAATTACTCAGGATAGAAAAGCTTGAATCTCTCGGGATTCTTGCGGGAGGCATAGCCCATGATTTCAATAATATTCTGACTGCCATACTGGGTAATATTTCTCTTGCAGAAATAATGCTCGATAGCGATGAAAAGGACTCTGTCATGGAAGTGCTTGCTATGGCACAGGAGGCATCCCTTCGTGCCAAAGATTTAACCAGACAGTTATTAACTTTTTCCAGAGGGGGAGCACCTGTAAAAAAGACAGGCTCAATTGCCCAGCTGCTAAAAGAAATAACCTATTTTTCTCTTCAGGGTTCAAATGTGAGATGTGAATTTACTATTCCCGGTAATATATGGACAGTTGAAATGGATGAGGAACAGATAGGCCAGGCAGTGCAAAATCTGGTTATCAATGCAGATCAGTCCATGCCCGGAGGGGGTATAATAAGAATATTTACAGAAAATATAATTCTAAAAGAAGAACATGAACTTCCTCTAAAACCGGGCAGGTATGTCAAGATTTCCATAAAAGATAGCGGTTCAGGTATAGCAAAAGAATATCTCACAAAAATATTTGACCCGTATTTTACTACAAAGCAAAAAGGAAGCGGACTCGGACTGGCAACAACTTATTCTATAATAAAACGCCATCACGGGCATATTACGGTAGAATCCAGGATGGGAGAAGGAACGATTTTCTCTTTCTTCCTTCCTGCATCTGAAAAAGATTTTGAAGCAGAAGAAATTAAACATCCTTTAAAAAGTCATGGAAAGATCCTTGTAATGGACGATGATGAAATGATAAGACGCCTTATGCCTTTACTCCTGCCAAGACTGGGCTATGAAGTGGAACTGGCGGCAGACGGACAGGAAGCTATTAATTTATATCAGAAAGCCAGATGCTCTGCCAGACCTTTTGACCTGGTAATAATGGATTTAACCATACCCGGCGGCATGGGCGGAAAAGAAACTATAGAGAAACTCCTTTCCCTGGATCCGTCGGTAAAAGCTATTGTGTCGAGCGGTTATTCCAATGACCCCGTAATGGCAGATTACAGAGACTATGGTTTTAAATCAGTTATTACAAAACCTTATAATGTAAATAATCTCGGTGAGATATTATATAAGGTGTTGCATGAAACGGCGTGATGCGTAATGCGTAATGCGTATTTAATTGCAGGGCGTTTAATTAAACGCCCCGGCTCCCGACTCCCGGCTCACGACTCACGACTCACGACAAGACATTGATAGGGCTCAAGTTCCCTCTGAAAGAATCCCTCCTCGATTTTACAGATTTCTTCCGAGAAAAATTCCTTATATACTCCCTCTGTTTTTCCCACCTGCCACAGAGGAATTTTTACGGATTTTTTTTCATTGTTATTATTTATGACAACAAATATAACACTATCACCGAAAATTCTTGCATAGGAAAAGATTTCGTCTTCATCGTGAAGTATTTTAAACCCTCCTCTTTTTAATACGGAAGAGGATTTGCGCAGTTTGATAAGTTTCTTATAAAGAGTCATTATGTCATGATCCCACAGTTTTTCATTCCATTCCATACATTTACGGACTTCATATTCCTTTATGCCCTTCATGCCTGTTTCATCACCGTAATAAATACATGGCACGCCGGGCCAGGTGAAAAGTAATACAAGACCGATTTTGAATTTATGAAAATCTTCTCCTACGAGAGAGTAAAATCTTGGCAGGTCATGACAGTCAAGCAGATTGAACATGGAGAGTTTTACATCAAAGGGAAGAAGAGATGTGAAATTCTCTATGTTCCGGGAAAGATCTTCAGATGTAAAATTTATCTGTCTGAACTCTTTTTTAACTCTCTCTTTTTTTGTAAGCCATTTAAGGACAGGAAAGAGAAAACCCTGGTAATTCATTGTTCCGTCAAGCATGTCACCCTGAAGAAGTTCTGAGGGGTCAAAAAAATGTTCTCCCATTATATAAGAATCTTCTTTTGTATCTTTACAGGATTTTCTCATTTCCCTGTAAATATCTCTAAAGCCCTGGTAATCATCCTGCCGTCCGAGCATATTTGCCACATCCAGACGCCATCCGTCTATATTATAGGGAGATTTCATCCAGAAATTCATAACAGAAGAAGGAGATTTATAGATTTCCTGCCTCAGTCTTTCGGATTTATAATTAAGTTTCGGAAGGGTTTTGACTCCGAGCCATGCATGGTAATCATCTTTTTTATCATAAAAGGTAAAATACTCTCTGTAAGGAGATGACCGATCTCTGTATGCTCCCGTATTATCAGGGTAAAATCCCGCTTTGTTAAACCAGTAATGGGAAATGCCTGTATGGTTGAATACTCCGTCAAGTATTATTTTAATGCCATTTTCATGGAGAAGAGAGACAAGTTCGGCAAATTCTTCGTTTGTCCCTGTATGGGGATCTATAAGTTTATAATCCTGTGTGTCATATTTATGATTTGAAGGAGACAGAAAAACAGGATTCAGATAGAGAGCATTTATACCCAGTTCTTTGAGATATGGTATTTTCTCTTTTATCCCTGCAAGGTCTCCTCCGAAGAAATCCATATGTCCTCCGTGATGATAATCTTTCGGATTTTCACCCCATGAACAGGCTTTTGAACTTTTCCCGCAATAAGTATATTCTCCGTTCTTTACTCTGGTAGAAGGGTTTCCGTCACAGAACCTGTCGGGAAATATCTGGTAAAATACACTTTCCGTAACCCATTCTGGCGTCTTAAAATTCCTTATGAATTTGAAATCCGTAATATCAGGAGGAACAGCTCTGCTCAACCCCTTATGGGAAAACCAGAACATATCATTTTTACAAAAAATGAGAAATCTGTAATTAACAAAATCACATTTTATATCAATCTTACCTGTATAAAGATCAAAAAAGCCTTTAGTGACATCTTTTTTCATTTCCGTCAGTTTCTGTTCTCCGTCGGGAGAGGTTCTGACATATATTTCTTCTATATCTTCATTTTTATGGACAACAAGTTTTATCTGAAGTTTATTCTCAGAATATTTAAGGAAATATTCCGAGCCATCTGTATATAAAGTCTTTTTCCAGTCAAATTCAGTCATATTCTTTAACTTTCTCTTTCCCTGATAAAACTCTTTCCATAGATGATCTCAGGGCTTCCATTTCATCACCGCCGGGTAAGAGAAAGACAGGGGCAATCCATTTAGTTCTTTCTTCTATTTTACCTGTTATCATCTCCGAATAGGCAAGTCCTCCCGATAGAGTAATTCCGTCGACTTTACCGCAGAATATGGCAGTAAGAGCGCATATCTCCTTTGAAATCTGATAGGCCATAGCTTCAATCAATAGATTAACTTTTTCTCTGGTAATATCAGGTTTTATTTTTTTTCTGTCCTGTTCCGGAAGTTCTTTTCCTGCGGCAAAATTTTCTAAGAGTTTCATGTCAGATGTTCCTGTATAGGCAGTCATTCCGCCTTTACCTTTGAGCATAAGCTTTATATCCTGAAAGCTGTATTTACCTGAAAAACAGAGTTTTGCAAGGCCTCCTGCAGGTACGCCTCCAGACCTCTGAGGAGTAAAGGGACCGTCACCGTCAAGAGCATTGTTTACATCTACTACTCTCCCTTTTTTATGGGCTCCCACACTTATACCTCCGCCCATATGGGCAATAATAAGATTTACATCCTTATAGTCTTTATTTAATGTTTTTGCCGTACGATAAGCGACTCTTCTCTGATTGAGGCAGTGGAATATACAGATTCTCGGGTTTTCAGGCATGCCGGAAAGACGGACAAAATCTTCCATCTCATCCACTGTTGTAGGATCTGCTATATAAGACTTCTGTCCTATTTCTGACGCTATCGAGTCACCTATGAGAGCTCCCAGATTGGATGCATGACTGCCGTAACATTCTTCTCTTAAATCATTTTTTATCTTTTCATTGACCTGATATACTCCCCCTTCGGAAGGTTTCAGCAGCCCTCCTCTGGTAATTACGGCATCCAGCTCTTTTATATCTATGCCATGTTCTTTTAATTCTTTCATGACAAAATCCTTACGAAATGAAAACTGTTCCGTAATTTTTTTCCCTTCGTAAGATTCCATCTGTGCCGAATCGTATCGTACCACTTCATGAAATATCTGATTCTCTCCTTCAAAATATGCCACTTCATCTGAAGTTGAGCCGGGATTGATAACGAGTATTTTGTAATTGTTCATAATATCACCTTCTTGTCGTGACGCGTGACGCGTGACGCGTGACACGATGATTATTTGCCGGGGTAAGCCATTTATGCTCGTGCCGGTAAACTATAATATAATCTATGAAAGGCCTGTTGTAAAGATATTATAGAGAAAAGAATTGCATAAAAAAACAGGAATAAAATTTTGTTATGAAGAATATATAGTTATTCATAACTATCTGTAAATAATAAAATCGTAATGCGTAAAGCGTAATGCGTAATGCGCAGAGATATAAACCCGTCACGCGTTACGCGTAACGCGTAACGACCACTTAAGTTATGAAATACACATAATAAAATTAACAAGGGAGGAATAATTTATGAAAAAACTCTTCTTTTTTACCTGTTTAATCTCTCTGTTCTTATCATCTGCATTTGTTTTCGCCCAGGAAGTTACTCAGGAAGTCAAAGATCAGGCCCTTGCCGATGCAAGGCAACTAAAAGAGCTTCATAAAAAATATTATGAAAGATTTAAAGGTATTCATGGTCATAATGTAATGGATCAGTATGATCTGAAGGAAGCTCAGGAAGAACTTGCAAAGATAGAAGCCCTTGAACGTGAAGTAATTCCGATAATTCAGCCTGTAGTTGCATCATTTGCGGAAAAATACGGCTCAGATACCATGACTATTGATAACAAATATTATGGTATGGGACTTAACAGAACAGAAGAAGTGGACTTTTTATCGTCCAATTTCAGAGATCTCTATGAGGCCCTGGGAAATGTCCCCAAAACCAGACAGGAGACATCGGAATATCTCCGTAAATGGGCTGAAGATATGATCAGGCTTGTTGACGAAGGTTTTTATCCCGCCCAGGATCGTATAAAGAGAATGTATGAAGCGAAATCTTTCCTTGATTTCGCATGCAAGTTCGATCCGAATAATTCAAAGGCAAATTCACAGCTTGCTTCTATAGATCAGAAGATAGCGGAAGTGGGAAAGAAACTCACAAAGGATATAGAGAAAAAGAAATGGGCAGGCCATATAACGAATTTTTCCGGCCCCGGTACAGCAGGAGATCTTGCGAAATCGGCTCTGGAATACTTTAAAAATGATCGTGACTGGGGTAAGAGCTCAAAGAAAAAAATCACAGTAGTGGCAGTCGCAGTAAGGGGACAGTGGGAAATAGCAGAAACAAATATACTGGGACAGGTGACTCAATGGAGACTCCCCATACATCTGGCAATAACAGACGATAAATTTAAAAAGGAAAATATAGCACAGGTCTTTGAACTGAGCATCCTTGCTAAAGAAGGAGCACCGGGAGCGGCGCCGAAATCCCCCCCCTTCGACGGTTTCTGGGTCGGTGATAACTGGCTCATGAGACTTGATAAGGTTAAGTAAGGGCGAATTTCTGTGTTTGCCCGGCAAATGGTGAGTGGTGAGTTAAATCCTGCCACTCACTATCTTATGAATCTTACTGTTACTCGTCCACTATTCGCTATTTTTTTAAATTCATGATAATCGGAAGTAATTATTTCCCCTTTTAAACGGCCGGCAAGAGCAATACAAAAACAATCAGCAAGAGATATTCTGCCTTTTGCTTTATATCTGGCTATATCCTGCCAGAAAAGAGTATCCATGTCTTCACATACTGTTATACCTGTGCCCGTAATATCATCTATAACCGACTGTGCCTGGCTTTCTCCCGATACTCTCAGATATTCATAAAATACCTCGCAGAGATTAACGGCATGGACAAATCCCATGTTATTTTCATCCACTAAAAGATTTTCTACAAAATCTGCGCCGTCTTCTCCGTTTACAAAAGCTATTATTGCACAGGCGTCAAAAATTATGTTTCTTTTCATATATTTCTTCCATTTCCATATCTTTTTCTTTCCGTTTTATATAATCTTCTGTAGAAACACCGCAATTACTATATTTACCTTTCAGGGATTTTATTTTTCTTATTATCTCTTCCTTTGTTGAAGCATTTTTTAAAACAGGTTTATATTCTTCAATAACTTCTATGACTTCTTTGTAGTCGAATTTAAGTTTTTTTCCTGTACGATAAGTTTTAAGTTTTCCATTTGATATCCACCTGTGAAGAGTGCTTTTACTTATACGGAGCATTTCTATAACTTCTCCTGATGTAATTAAGTCCATATTGGCACCTCCTTTAGTAATTTTATGTTATCATATATATTCATATGATGTCAATAATTAAAAAATTATATATTTGAACTACTTGACAGATTCTATTTTACAGCTAAAATTAGTGAAATTCAGATTACTGGAGGTATATTTCATGAAAAATTTTTCTGTAAAATTATTATTAATTTTATGTGTTATATTTATTTTTCAGACCAGCTGTTATGCTAAAGTTAAATTTGCCGTTATTTCCGATCCTCATATAAGTATGCCGGCAGACGGTGTGGCAGATGATTTTAAAATGGGTATTCATTCCGTAGAGTTTCTGGAAAATACCATAAAAGATGTAAATAAGATAGAAGATCTAAATTTTGTATTATTCCTTGGTGATCTTACAAAAGACGGAGAACCTTGGAATGTAGATAAATTTTCAGAGATTATATCCGAATTAAATGTTCCTTCATATGCCATACTGGGCAATCATGATCAGAGTGTCATTACTCAGACCGGTAAAGCAGTTCTTCCGGGAGTATCAAAGGAAACAATGGTATGGGCCCTTCAGGGACATGGTTTCAGCGGCCCTTCTCTATGGTGGAGTGCAGACCCTGTGCCGGGACTTCATCTTGCAGCACTGGATACGAATATTATCGGCACATGGAGTGGACGTGTATCAGATGCACAATTAAAATGGCTCGAAAGGGATCTTTCTTCCCATAAAGATAAATTTACCATAGTAATAGGCCATCACAGTATAGTTCCTTTCTGTAAAGAAGAGAAAGAAACTGAACAATGGGAATCTTTTTATATGGAAAATGGCGATAAATTACTTGATGTGTTTGATACATATAAAAATGTATCTTTTTATCTCTCCGGTCACAGGCATGTAAGCACAAGAGGTGTTGAACATAACGGTGTCTATCATATAGTTCATCCTTCTGTCTCTACCTATCCCATGAGATATACAGTTTATGAACTGACAGACACTCATTTAACATATGAAGTGAAAGATGTTCCTGTGGATAAAGAAGCATGGGAACTTGCAAAGAAGAATTTCTTTACTTTCGGAGAGGGCTTCTGGAGAGGTGCCGGTATGACAGATACACCGGAAGGGAATAAAAAATATCTTGATTATTACGAATCCAGTGAAACATTGAAAGGAGAATTTCCTCTCAGGGCAAAATTTAATGAAAGATAATATTGCCATAAGTTAACATTTTTTTAACTTATCTATATTGCTATTTCCTTTCAGTCATGCTAGATTTTATAAACTGCATTACAAAAGTCCTTGAAAGGGTTTATTGATTATACATTGACAGATAGTATAAATATAAGATCTTTACTGGAAAATTTTTCTCTGGATAAAGATCTTTTAAATTCAGAACCAACAAAAATCGAATATTTTAATACAGATAAAGGGGAAATTCCGAGATATATAAATGAGTTCTGGACTTCCGGCCAGAGAAAGGCTTCTTCCATTCATGAAGTTTCGTACAGAGCATGTTTTAAACCTCAGATACCTGCCTTTTTCATAAATCTTTTCACAGAAAAGGGAGATTTTGTTTATGATCCTTTCAGCGGAAGGGGAACTACCATTATTGAAGCAGGACTTTCGGAGAGAAATATTATTTCCAATGACATAAATCCTCTGAGTAAGATTCTGTCTTTCCCCAGATTTTTTATTCCTGATATAAAAAAACTAGAGAAGAGATTGAAAGAAATTCCTCTGAATAAAAATTTAAAATCTGAAATAGATCTGTCTATGTTTTATCATGCCGATACGGAACGGGAGCTTATAAGCCTGAAAAATTATTTAAAAGAAAGAGAAATCTCTCAGGCTGAAGATGAACTGGACAGATGGATAAGAATGGTTGCAACAAACAGACTTACTGGACATTCAAAAGGTTTTTTCTCTGTTTATACCCTTCCTCCAAATCAGGCTGTATCACAGGAAAGCCAGATAAGAATAAATAAAAAATTGAATCAAAAACCTGAATATAGAAGCACATCAGACATTATTTTAAAAAAATCTAAAAATCTCATGAAAACACTTGATAAGGAACAGATAAAATCTCTTAAAAAGGCAGGAGCGAATGGACTTTTTCTGTGTAAAGACGCAGGAGAAACAGAGGAAATTAAATCTGAAACAGTTCAGCTTACCGTAACATCGCCTCCTTTTTTGAATATAGTTCATTATTCTGCCGATAACTGGCTACGGTGCTGGTTTAATTCCATCGATGATAAAGAAATAGGGAAGAAGATTACCATGAAGAGGACTGTTGAGGAATGGTCTTATGTAATGGAGAAGGTCTTTATGGAACTTTACAGAATCACGAGAAAAAACGGATGGGTTGCCTTTGAAGTCGGAGAAGTGAGGAAAGGGAAGATAAATCTTGATGAATATATTGTCCCTGTAGGCATAAAATCAGGATTTAAATGTGAAGCCATACTGATTAATGCCCAGAATTTTACAAAAACCTCCAATATATGGGGTGTGAAAAATAATAATTACGGCACAAATTCCAACAGAATAATCATATTTCAGAAGATTTTATAATGTTTTAAGAGCATATCCGAAAATAGATAAATACATAAGGAATTTCACTAATGCAATTATCTATACAAAAAAGTATAATACATATATAAAAAACAACTTTTCTGACAGGTTATTTTTATGAATTATGAATATATCATAAATTTTGTGTAAACTTCTGTTAATCCTTATTGTATGGTAAGTTTATACAAAACATATTATCTCAAATTTTTTCCAGAGGAATAGCATAATCTACCAGTTTTTTATAAAATTCGTCTTTAGAAATTTTTACATGACCTCCTGAAAGTTCGGGATCATTATCGTGTAATGCCTCTCGTTTTATTGCTCTGCCGTCCTTTTCTTTCCCATCATCAAGATTTCCATGAGGATTTCGAACATAAACAAATTCTTCATCCATTTTTTCCAGAGCAACTTCATGTTTTCCTTCTTTCCCGTCCCATTTTAAACATACAGGCACAGGTTTCCCGCCTGAAAGAGCCCCGGAAAGTTCTTCTTCGGCTTTCTTTATATTGCCTTTGTAATCTATCTGTACACTTTCATAGGGAAGGACGGCGTTAAGAACTTTATTTAACTGTTTATCATTTATTCCTTCTCCTGCATTTATTCTCAAGGAACCCAATACTTTTGCCGTAAACCTGTTCTTTTCATTATCATAGGAAATATTTTTGTCACCTTTTGCATATTGCATCATACTTGCCTGATATAATCTGTCTACAGAGGTTCTTAAACTTCCGTCATCTTTCAGTAATCCTTCAGGTCTTTTAATGGAATCACCGTTTTTCATTGTTACTTCACCCTGTTCACCTGTAAGACCTGAAGCTATCCTTGTAAATTCTGCAGGATGATTTTTTGCCTGAATATATTCTACTGTTGTGACAGAGCAGGTGCCTCTATTACCCTGATGAATAAAATCAGGATTTGTAATATTCCTGCATGTGCTCTGAAATACTTCTTTCCCGTCAAGGCCTGCGGCGAATTTCTGGTTCTGCATGGTGTGCAGATTCTGGAGGAGGCTGTTGCCCTGTGAATCTTTATTACCGAGTTTACCCTGTTCCAGTAGTTTTACCATGAATTCCGGGTAAATCTTCGGAGGGCTTCCTTCTTCTGTCATGTCTACAGCTCTGTTGAAATAAAGTTTACCCAGTTGAGATGTAATTTTATCCCTGTCTTCCACGGATGCTTCACTGAACATCTTCTGAATGTTTTTATTGGGATTACCGGATAACTCACTGGTAACCTTTTCTTTTATATATGCTCCGTAGGATTTATTTGATGTAAGTGATTGAAACAGTTCTTTATCCGTAGGAGATAATTTTTGATATGCCTGCAGTGCTTTATCGTTTTTATTGAGTTCTGTCATAAGAACTTCATTTTCTTTTGCACATGTGGTCTGTGGAGAATTGTTTTCCAGAGGAGTAAACTCTCCTTTACCTGTGTAAAACTCATTCATAGCTTTTAAATTTATATTCAGTTTTTCCGGATTGAGTTCTTTTTTTTCCTGAACCTGTGATGCAGGAACTATATAACCGCCCTGTCTGGCCTGAGCTACGGGGGAATAAATAAGGAATTGATTTGGATTATTATTGTTTACTTGCATAATTTAATCCTTTCTTTAATGTAATTATATTCGGACCATGTGAATATTATATATATTTTTTATTACTGAATCAATATTCATTTTTATCGCCCAATAAATTATTTAGATAATTTAAATTTTACAGGTTATTCATAAGTTGTATACTCTTATAAGATAATCACCTGATTTCAGAAAAAGTTTCACTTATAAAAAAAATAATTAAAGAAATTATTTATACTCACCTCGTTGTAGCCGAAACGGTCATGGCAGTTAGAAGTGAGTTATCTCTGTTCATGTCTCATACACTGTAAACATATAATCCGATAATTAAAAACATCACTGCGATGAAAATTCCTATACCTTTAAATTCAATAAGTTATGAAAGTAACTATAAATATGTTATAATATACCATACAGACAGACGGTATAAGGATATTATTTAAATTATCCATTCAAATCAAAGCAATTCTCTGTAAGGAATGCAAATTTATTAATTGTTTCTTTCCTTTCGTAACGCGTAACGCGTTACGCGTTACGATTAATATATGTGAGATAGTTATTTAACTACCAAGATGATTTAGGGAGGTTTATGATGCATCTCTGCAGTGCCTGGATTGACAATTCACTGGAGAACAATAAATGCAATCTCTGCTGGGAAAAGAAAGAACAGATTTCCTCTCAGAAAGTTACAGATTATAACTGCCCCTATCTTGGGAGGGCAAATATTTTAGTTGCTTTCAAATCATCAGATATTTACTATAAGAAACATAACGGAACCCTGTCTATAAAAACTGTTTTGAGTGATGGGGAAGAAAAATACGAAACAGATGAAGACAGATTTACTGTTGTTAAAGACCGGTATCTGGTTTTAAATAGCGATCATGAGTATGCTTCACAGATAAAATCCGTTATGGATGTAGAGTCTTTCTGCGTATTTTTTGCCAGACCTTTTGTAGAAGATTGTTTCAGGAATTTCAGGCTTTCTCATGGAACACTTTTGAATGAACCTGGCCGTTCCGTAGAATATCCGGTTTTTGTTGAGAAACTTTACTCTTATGATAAGGTAATTAAGTACCTTATGGAAACCCTTCATTATTCTGCCGGCAGCGGCAATCTTACGAGAGCTCATTTTGAGGAAATATTCTACAGATTACTGGAAAGACTTTTTACTGTCAACAACTATGTAATGGCTGAAATTGAAGGAATATCTGCTCTGAAATACAGTACGAAAGTGGAAATATTCCGTCGTCTTGAAGCAGCCAGAGATTTTATTCATTCCAATTTCAACAGAGAAATAGATTTAAAAGATATTGCTTCTTCAGCATATCTTTCACCATGTCATTTTCTTCGCCTCTTCAAAGAATTGTTCCATGAAACACCACATCAATATCTTAACAGGTACAGAATGGAAAAAGCCAGAAATTTCCTTTTAAATACAAAACTGTCCATAACCGATATTACTATGAATGTTGGTTTTGAAAGCAACAGCCATTTCATCCGTCTTTTTCATCGTTATTTCGGTATGTCTCCGAAGAGATTCAGAAAAAATTTCATAATGGATAAAAACAGCAATTTTGAGCAAGAAATTTTTCTGAAATAATTTTATAATATTATGTAATGGCATTTCAGTAATTTCAGATCAGAATTGAAATTTTACTCGTCACGCATCACGCGTTACGCATTACGATTTTCAGGAGGTATAAAAATGAATATTAATTCTATCAATATGAAACCGGTAACTACTGCAACTACTCAAAAAACTGCTTCTCAGGAAGTTTCTTCCGACAGTATTTCCCTTGGGAATACATCTCCTTCCGGCTTTATGAATAATTTAAACCATCTCAGACAACTATCTGAAACGGGAAAAATAGAAGGAACTTCTTCTGTCGGCTCAAAAGAATTCTGGGTAAATCAGGCTACTCATATGACTGATTTCTTCGCGAAGGTATCTAAAGATGAAGTGGACGGAGGATTTTATACTCATATAGACAGCACAGGGAAAGTGTCCAATGAGAATGAAAAATTCCTTATGCCCACAAGCAGACAGATTTATTCCTATGCTGCTACATATGAACTCACAGGCGATAAGAAATATCTGGACATGGCAAAACATGGCGTTGATTTCGTGCTCTCCCATCATATGAATAAAACAGATAATGGCGAAGTTTTCTGGACTCAGAGAGTGGATAAAAAGGGCAATATACCTGAAGGTTCTTCTGAGGATAGCCTTGCAATAAACGAGCAGACCTATGGACTTACAGGGTTGATTGCCTACTATAAAGCGACTAAAGACCCTGAAATACTTGAAGTCATAAAGGGAGGCCATAAATTCCTTACGGAACATTTTACAGATAAGGAAAAGGGCGGCTTTTTTGACAGTGTAAATAGCGGCACTTTCGAGGCAAATAAAACAAAGAGCTATAATTCTACAGTATATCCTGCCACATCTGCCCTTCTTGATATGGCTGAAATTGCCGAAGGAGACTGGAAAAAGGAAGTCATGGGTCAGTTAAAAGAACTGTCCGGTGATTTCATTAAATATTTCCCTGACCCCTCTACAGGTTTTATTAAAGAAAATTTCACGTCAGACTGGAATGAAGACTGGCGGGGGTGGCAGAAACAGCCTGAAGGAACCATAGGAGTAACAGGCCATAATACACAGGGAGCGCTCTTTCTGCTCCGTGCGGAAAGACTGCTCGCTAAAGAAGGACTTCTGACTGATGAAGAATCAAAAGCCTATAAAGATAGTGCGAAAAATATTCTGGATTCTATTCTCGAAAAAGGCTATGATAAACAGAATGGCGGATGGTTTGATGTATTCGTCAGGGAAACCGGTAAGAACATGTGGCATACAAATAAAGCGTTCTGGCAGCAGGAAGAAGGTTATCTTGCCACTCTTGCCATGTCTAAAATTGACGGAGATCCGAAATATAAAGAAGCTACCGATAAAACACTTCAGTTCTGGGATAAGTATTTTATGGACAGAGAGGTCGGGGGAGACAGGCAGACTGTGGCACAGGACGGCACTGCTCTGACGGACCCCAAAGGAGGCCCCGGGAAAAGTTCATATCATTCCGTTGAAATGGCAAAACTGGCTCTTGAAATAGGCAACTGGTAAGACTATATAAGGGTGGCTCATGCCACCCTTATATCTGTTTCTTCTGCATAAACCCGGCCCTGTTCGGAAGTCTTACCTCTGCAGACGCCGGTTGAGAAACAATCATACCTGATATATGAAGTATGTTTTTCGCCATAATCCTCATTGGCTCATTAGAATTCTTATCTTCTTCCATATACCAGTCGTAAAGTTTCTGCATTTCTGAACCGCTGAAATTACCTGTCATAATTTCTTTCCACACAGACATAATTATCTTACCTGCTTCCCTGTTGATTTCCAATCCTTCCGGAGAAATAAGGGCCCCTGTGTCTGTCTGTAAGAGAGTATCTTCTGTTATGACCGTCTGATTTGTGTCTGCAGAGATATTTTCAACTGACTGTAAAGGAGTATCTTCTGTTATAAGCGTCTGATTTGTGTCTGATGTTTCATTGCTTTGCCCGCTATCTGACTGAGAACTCCAGCTTTCTATCAGTTCTTTGGTTTTTCTATCAGGTATTCCAATATTTTGCCCGGTAATTGACGGAGGGAGCCAGGTTCCCGTCAGTTCTTTAGTTTTTCTGTCAGGTATTCCGGTGCTTTGCTTCATACCTGTAAGAAAGCTCCATGCCCCCATCAGTTCTTGAGCTTTTCTGACCGGAATTCCTGTGCTCTGCCTGATACCTGACGGAGGTAACCAGTTTCCCGTCAGTTCGTTGGTTCTTCTGTCCGTAATTCCTGTGCTCTGCCTGATACCTGACTGAGAAGCCCGGATTTCCATCATTTCTTTGAATTTTCTGTCCGTAATTCCTGTGTTTTGCTCATCCTCTGACGGAAGTTCCCACGTTCCTGCCAATTTTTTAGTTTTCCCGTCCAGTATTCCTGTGTTTTGCTCACCCTCTGACGCAAAATCCACAGTTCCTATCGGTTCTTTAGTTTTCTCGTCTCCAATCCCGGCACTCTGCTCGTCCTCTGACGGAAGTTCCCATGTTCCTGTAAGTTTTTTAGTTTTTCCGTCCGCTATTCCTGTGCTTTGCTCACCTGCAGACAGAGAATCCCGGCTTTCTGCCTGTTCTTTATCTAATCCATCCGATGTTTCGCCGCTCTGTTCATCTTCTGACGGAGCAATCTGTGTGGTCACTTCGTCTGAAAAGGCAGAAGCAAACATTCCCTCTGTGCTATCTGCAAATGCTTCAGATTGACTATTTCCCCATATGTCCCAGGCAGTATTTGCTTCCGTATCCGGTGTATCTGTAAACAGACTGTAATCTTCAGCAGTGCGATTTGCATCAACACTATTCTGCAGTTCACCGGAACCGGTTTTTGCCGGCTTTACATTTGAAATTGCATCTGGCGATACCGGGACGGAGTCGGTATTATTTCCGTTGAGATTATTGTTAAATAAGTTATTCATATAGTTATTAAGTTTTCGTAACGCGTTAACCCTGTCCATCACCCGTTATGCTTTACCCATTACGAGTTAAAATTCAAATTCTTAATCACACCTTTATTTTATCATATTTTTCAACTATTTTAAACAGGTTTAGTTATTCTTTACTATATAGAATCTCTGAAAAGGTTTTTTTTATTATTCAGTGAATTTTTAATTTTATATAGCCGATAATATATAAAAGTAAAAACTCTCGGAATAAATTACTTTCAGACTGAACTGGTATTTTGGCCGGTATCATTTCCATTGCTGAAGTTGATAGCCAGATGGTATAATCCTCGCGTCACGCGTCACGCGTCACGCGTCACGACAATATTAAAGAGGAGAATTTTATGAATAAAGACATCAACATTTTAATAGCAGAAGACAGTCTTACCCAGGCCGTAAAGCTTCAATTCATATTGCAAAAAAACGGATATAAAGTTTCTCTCGCCAGAAACGGAAGAGAAGCGCTGGAAAAAGTCAGAGAAGAAAAACCTGATATACTTGTTACTGATATCGTTATGCCTGAAATGGACGGTTATGAGTTATGCAGGCATATAAAATTTGATGAAACTCTAAAAAATACACCTGTTATACTCCTGACAACCCTTTCAGATCCGAAGGATATTATAAGAGGCCTTGAAGCCAGGGCAGATGCCTTTATCACAAAACCTTACAGAGAAGAATTTCTTCTTTCCCGTGTCAATTACATAATGGTTAACAGGGATTTAAGAAAAACATTACCTGAACGGGATCTTGTAATTTCATTTATGGACAGGCAATATGTCATCAGTTCAGACAGGCTTCAGATAGTAGATTTGCTCCTTTCTACCTATGAAAATGCTATTAACAAAAATCAGGAACTGGAAGAAGCAAACAGAGAACTTATAAAGACAAAGAGTGAACTGGAAGATAGAAATAAAGAACTTCAGAACTTAAACGAAGAGAAAAATCGTCTCCTTGGTATGGCTGCCCATGATTTGAGGAATCCTATCGGCGCAATACTCAGTTACAGTGAGTTTTTGCTGGAAGAAGATAAAATCAGGGAAGATGAAACGTATGTGGATTTTGTAGGAACTATCAAACAGACAAGTGAATTTCTGCTTCATATGGTAAATGAACTGCTTGATATTTCCATAATTGAATCGGGAAATTTGAAACTGACTCTCACCAGGGCAGATTTTATAGGATTTGTAAAACATAATATTGCTATAAATAATATTCTGTCAGAAAAAAAAGGTATTAATATAATATTCAATTATGATAGTAATATTCCCCATGTAAAAATAGATGTTCATAAAATGGAACAGGTTTTTAATAATTTAATCAGTAATGCAGTAAAATTCTCTTATCCTGGAAGTAAAGTCGAGATTTCAATCACGAATAATACAGATGAACTTGTGATTTCTGTAAAAGATGAAGGTAAAGGCATTCCTGAAAGAGAATTTTCAAGACTATTTAAACCGTTCAGCAGAACAAGTGTTCAGGCTACAGGAGATGAATCAAGCACCGGCCTGGGACTTGCCATTGTCAAAAAAATAGTGGAAGGACATGGAGGTAAAATATGGGTTGAAAGTATTGTAGATAAAGGTTCAACCTTTTATTTTTCCCTTCCTCTTATCAGTGATGTTTGTGGAAGCATGTAGCAATAAGTCCAATCATTATCTTATATTTATCCTTGAAAAAGAAAAATATGCCATCTCTGTATCGGCAGTGGAAAGAATATGCTCTGTCGTAAATATTACGCCTCTGCCGGAAGGACCTGACATATTGCAGGGTATTATTAAAATGAAAAACCTTATTGTTCCTGTTATAAATGTGCGTAAAAGACTCGGTATACCTGACAGGGAAGCGGAGTTGAGTGATCACATGATAATTGTCAGAACAGAGAAACTTACTCTGGCTCTGCTTGTAGATGAAGTTACGGGACTTATAGAACTGGATATTACAGACATAGAAAAAAAAGATAATATTTTCCCCGGTCTGAAATATATTGAAGGAGTTATAAAATCGTCGCCCGGTATAATAATAGTGCATAACCCTGACGAGTTTCTGTCTCCTGAAGAGGAAGAAAAGCTTGCCACGGTAACAGGAGAAAAAAATGAATATTTCAGAAGATCTTCTCAAAAGGTTGAGTAAGCTGATACATAAAAAAACCGGCCTTTATTTTCCTGAGAACAAATGGAATGATCTGGAAAGAGCAGTTATTTCATATGCAGAAACTGTTAACGTCAGAGAGCCGGAATTATGTATAGACTCATTGCTGTCATCCCATGGAAAAAATTTGAATATACTGGTGGAAAAGCTTACTGTAGGAGAAACTTATTTCTTACGGGATATGAACTTATTCCGGCTGTTAGAAGAAAAACTTTTACCGCCCCTTCTGCATCTCAGAGAGAATAGCGGGAAATATTTAAGGATATGGAGTGCAGGATGCAGTACAGGTGAAGAACCTTATTCCATAGCAATAGTAATTAACAGACTGATGCCTGATATGAGCTCATGGAAATTGAATATTACAGGAACTGATATTAACAATAGCTCCCTTGAAAAAGCCAGAAGTGGCCTTTATAAAGAATGGTCATTTCGGGAAACACCTCTATGGTTTAAAGAAAAATATTTTGAGAAAATAGATAAACATACCTTTTCCATAAGAAGTGACATAAAAAAAACCGTTACTTTTTCCTGTTTCAATCTGGCAGAAGATATTTATTCCGGACTGTTGCATAATATGGATATAATCTTCTGCCGTAATGTGCTTATGTATTTTTCTTCCGATATAAGGGGAAAAATTATCAGCCGTTTTTATGACTCTCTTTCCGACGGAGGGTGGTTTATTATAAGCCCGTCCGAATCTTCCTGTCTTGACGGTTCAAAATTTATTCCCGTCCATTTTCCCGGTGCCATATTATATAAAAAAGATAGAAATAATAAATTTTTTTATATGGCTGATAAAACAGACACATGGGAATTACATATGCCCCATGATTATATCCTTCCCTTTGAAGAAATTAAATCAGAAGCTTTTGTAGACCTGACCGGATTAAAACAGGTTGAAGAAGAGGCATGTCATGATATGACATCCTGTTATATGCCGGCAGGTTCTCTCTCTGTAACGGTTAAAGAGGAAACAGAGCAGGATATGACAGAATATGAATCAGCATTAAAACTTTACGACCTGGGGCATTACAGAGAGGCTTCACAGAAACTGGAAGATTTTTTTAATAAAGGTCATATATCATCATCTCATACGGACGGTATGATAATTCTGGCAAAATCCTACGGCAATCAACATAATTATTCTCCTGCAGAACAGTGGTGTAAAAAAGCAATAGAATATAAAAAGACAGACAGATATTATTACTATCTCCTTTCTACTATACTGCAGGAACAAAATAAGATTGATGAAGCCATTACATCACTTAAAAAAGCCATATATCTTGACGAAAATTTTATTATTCCTTATTTTTTACTGGGAAGTCTCTATGTGAAACAGGGAAAAACTAAAGAAGCAGAAAAACAGTTCAAAAATACTCTTTCTATGCTGGATAATCTGAAAGAAGATGCAATTTTATATGATTCCGACGGGATGACAGCAGGAAGATTGAAAGAAATTGTTAAAATCATGACAGGGAAATAAGTTATATGAAAGAAAAAAATTATAAATATTACAGAAAAATGGACTATGAAACAGGAGAATTTATCCTTACAGAGGAAGAGAAAAAGGATATTTTAATAAAGAGAGCGGAAATGCTTGCCAGGGATATTTCTGCTGAAAGTGAGGGAGAAAGGACTCAAATCGTGGAATTTATACTTGCCGGTGAAAGATATGGTATTGAAGCCATATATGTAAGAGAAATTTTCCCACTGAAAGACCTTACTCCCATACCGTGTACACCGTCTTTTATAACAGGTGTTATAAATGTTCGCCACGAGATAGTGTCAGTAATGGATATAAAAAAATTTTTCAATCTTCCTGAATGTGGTATAACAGAATTGAATAAAGTTATTATTCTGAAAACAGATGATATGGAGGTCGGTATTCTCGCAGATTCCATAACAGGTGTTACCTGTGTAGATATTGACGGGTTGCAGACATTTCTTCCAGGTCTCACAGACATAGGAGCAGAATATTTAAAGGGTATTGCAGAAGGGCCTTTAATAATCCTTGACGGAGAGAAAATACTTTCAGATAAAAAACTTATAGTTTCTGAAGAAGTAGAATGAATATTTGGGAAATAGTCAGTTTCATAATTATCTATAAATAATGATTTCGTAAAGCGTGATGTGTAAATCGTGATGCGCCGGGATTAAACCCGTCACGCGTTACGTGTTACCCGTTACGACAACTTGAGAATGTACAGAAATTTGCATGTTTAAGGAGTAAAATATATGAATTTTATCAAGAAAAATCTTATGATTAAATTAATGTTAGCTTTTTTTATTTTTTCCTCTGTCACTGTTATTGCTATCTGTTATATGAGCTATATTCGCAGCAGTTCTTCCATGGAAAGAATAATATATATAAAACTTTCAGGTAGCATGTCCCACAAGAAAATTATAATTACCAGGTATTTCCAGTCAATAATTAATGCATCTCTTTATTTAAGTTCCCGTGACGGTGTTTCGGTAATGAATTCATTTATAGCCTGTTATAAAAAAGAAGGAACGTCGGCATTAGATATAAATACAGAAGCTTATAAATCACTATGTGCTAAAACAGACGCATCTTTCAAGGACATAGAGAGTATTTATAAAGATTTTAAAGATATATTGTTTATCTGTTCCGACCATGGACATGTTCTTTATTCCTTAAGGAAAGGTAAAGAAGTCGGGACAGATCTGGTGACAGGGCCTTATAGAGACAGTGCACTGGGAAATTTATGGATGAAGGTAATGAAAGAAAAGAAAGTTTCCATGTGTGATTACTCTTATTATGAACCGGCGGGAGACATAGTTTATTTTATAGGAACTCCTGTTTTAAATGACAGAAATGAAATCTGCGGTGTAATAGCAATAAGGTTGAGTCCTGAAGATATTAATAATATACTCAAAGTCAATATAGGGGTCGGAAAAACTGAAGAAACTTATATTGCAGGTAAAGATTTACTGGCCCGTTCCAATCTTATCAGTAACCCCTCTGCAATATTAAAGCAGAAGATCGATACGGAAGCAGTAAATCGTGCTTTTAATAACGAAGAGGGCAGTGCAATAATATTTGACTACCGTAATAAAAAGGTGTTGAGTAGTTACGCTCCTATGGAATTAAAGGAGACAACAGGACTGGACATTAACTGGGTTATTATCAGTGAAGTTGATATGTCGGAAGCTATGGCTCCTATTATGGAACTGGAATATGATTTGCTGAAAGTCGGATTTATTGCTCTCCTTTTATCACTTTTGATATCTTATATTATAGCAAAACGTATTACTTCACCTATAAGAAAAATTTCTCAGGAAGCTGTCAGGGTAGGAGCAGGCGATCTGACTGCCACCATTACATGTGATGACAGAACTGATGAAATAGGTGTTATGACTATGGAGTTTAAAAAAATGGTGGAGAACCTTCGAAAACAGACAGGGGAAATTATAGAAGGAACTACTGTTCTCTCTACAGCAGTAACTGAAATATCCACTGCTATAGCGGAACTTTCAACTACTGCTACGGAAACAGCTGCCTCTATAAGTGAAACGACTACAACTATAGAGGAAGTGAGACAGACATCAGAACTTTCCAGTCAGAAGGCGAAGCAGTTATCTGCAAATGCCCAGAAAACGGTAGCTATATCACAACTCGGGAAAAAATCTACGGAAGATACAATAGAAGAAATAAAAAAGATAAAGGAACAGATGGAGTCCATTGCGGAAACTATTATAAAACTCAGTGAACAGAGTCAGTCCATAGGAGAAATAATAGCTACCGTAAATGATCTCGCAGAACAGTCAAATATTCTTGCAGTCAATGCAGCTATTGAAGCAGTAAAGGCAGGAGAAGCGGGTAAAGGTTTTACTGTTGTGGCACAGGAAGTGAAGAGTCTTGCAGAGCAATCTAAAGCTGCAACATCTCAGATAAGGCATATCTTAAATGATATACAGAAAGCTACAACAGCAGCAGTAATGGCTGCAGAGCAGGGAAATAAAGCAGTGGAGCAGGGAGTAAAACAATCAGCCCAGGCAGGAGAAGCTATTGTAACCCTTACAAAAGGTGTTGTAGAAGCAGCACAGAGTTCAATCCAGATTGAAGCTTCAAGCAATCAGCAGATGGCAGGTATAGATCAGGTCAATATAGCAATGAAAAATATCAAACAGGCAAGCATACATAATGTAGAGAGTGCAAGACAGCTTGAAGATGCCGTAAAATCAATAGGAGACTTATGGGAAAAATTGAAAAATATTGTAAAAATTTATAAAGTATAAGAAGTGAAACCTGAATACTGATTATGGATATGAATGAAGAATTCCTTCAGATGCTTCTTTCTGCTTTTAGAGCAGAAGGAGAAGAAAGAATTAATATAATGTCTTCATCACTTCTGGAACTGGAAAAAGAAGCTTCTGAAGAAAAACAAAAAACAATACTGGAAACAATATACAGAGAGGCGCACAGCCTGAAGGGTGCTGCCAGAGCTGTTGATCTGACTTCTATAGAGACACTCTGCCATGGCATGGAAAATATTTTTTCTCTCCTGAAGAACAACAGACTGACCCTGAACAGTGAGATGTTTGATATATTTCATAAGACTGTTGATATGATTGAAAAAATTCTTACAAAGTCAGGAGAAGAAGATATTTCAGGGATTATTCAGGAACTTGACTCTTTAAAGACAGGGGAAATAAAAAGAGTAAAAAAAGCTGTGCCGTCAGACGTGTTTTCAGAGAAAAAAGAATTGCCTGCAAAACTTTCGGATGACTCTTCAGAGAAGAAAGAAGAGCCTGAAAAAACTTTGCCCCCTGTTTCTGAAGACGAATGTAAAACAGAATCTGCTTCAAAGGATATGGAAGGAGTTTTGAAAATAAAAACTGCTCCCGAAACAGTGAGAATAGCTGCAACAAAACTGGACATGCTTATGCTTCAGGCAGAAGAATTACTATCTGTAAAACTCTCGACCAGACAGCGTTCTTCCGATTTAAAAGATATTAAAGATATGATAGTTCTGTGGAAAAAAGACAGGAATAAAATTAATCCTGATATAAAAAAAATTGCCGGAATGACAGATGAAAAAGAGATAAAAAAAGAGTTGACCTCCGGGCTGGCAGAGTTGATGGAATTTAACAATAAATATATAGATGCACTTGAAAATAAAATTTCAGAGCTTTTAAGATTTTCTCTTTTAGACTGTCGTTCCGCCACATTTCTTGTAGATAATCTCCTTGAAGAAATGAAGAAAATTCTTATGATGCCTTTTTCCTCTATTACCATGTCTTTCCCCAGAATGGTAAGGGATATTTCAAAAGCCAGGGATAAGGAAGCAGAGTTAATTGTTGAAGGCGGCCATATCGAACTGGACAGGCGTATACTGGAAGAAATGAAAACCCCTCTTATTCATCTTCTGAGAAATTCCGTTGATCATGGTATTGAACCTCCTTATGAAAGAGAGAAAAAAAATAAAGAGAGAAAAGGCATTATAAAAATCAGTCTATCCCAGATGGATACAGGAAAGGTAAGTATTGTAATTTCTGATGACGGCAGAGGAATTGATGTGGAAAAAATCAGATCTGTAGCTATAAAAAAAGGTATTATGTCAGATGAAATTTTACCATGTGAAGATGAAATTTTTTCACTTATATTTCAGCCGGATATTTCAGCAAGTCCTATCATTACAGATATTTCCGGCAGAGGCCTCGGTATGGCAATAGTAAGAGAAACTGTTGAAAAAATGGGCGGAACTATAACTGTTCAAAGTAAAGCAAACAGCGGAACGACATTTAAAATAATTCTTCCTCTCACACTTGCTACATTCAGAGGCACTCTTGTCATTATATCAGGAAGAGAATTTATTATACCTGCCATAAATATAGAAAGGGTTTTAAGAATAAAAAAGAGTGAAGTGAAAACAGTGGAAAATAAAGAAACAGTCAGAATAGATAAAAAAACTATTCCCATTGTTTATCTCTCTGACATACTGGAACTGCCGGACAGAAAGGAAGATAAGAGGGACTTTATTATACTGTTAATTATTCGCCGCGGAGACAGAACCGCTGGTTTCTGTGTAAATGAAGTAATCTCAGAGCAGGAAGTGCTGGTAAAAAGTCTGGGCAACCAGCTTGCCCGTGTAAGAAATATTTCAGGTGCCACTATTTCGAGTGCCGGTAAGGTAATTCCGATTTTAAATACCTCTGATCTGGTAAAATCTGCTTTAAAAATTACTCATAAACGAAGGATAAAGGATATAGAAGAAAGAAAAGAAGAGATTAAATCAATTCTGGTAGCAGATGATTCCATTACTTCCAGAATACTTGTAAAAAATATACTTGAAGCTTCCGGTTATAATGTTAAAACGGCTGTGGACGGTATTGATGCCTATAGAGCTTTAAGAGAAGACGAGTTTCATCTCGTTGTTTCAGATGTAGAAATGCCCAGAATGGACGGCTTTGAACTGACGGAAACAATAAGAAAGGATAAAAAACTTTCGGAACTTCCCGTTATCCTTCTCACTGCCCTTTCTTCAAAAGAAGACAGGGAAAGAGGAATAGATGTCGGTGCCAGTGCATATAT
This sequence comes from Vulcanimicrobiota bacterium, assembly GCA_040217695.1. GTDB lineage: Bacteria > Vulcanimicrobiota > SpSt-956 > SpSt-956 > JAKJGF01 > CALARM01. Next base: position 54,483 of record JBEHWO010000001.1, read on the forward strand.
AGTAAAAAGCACTTTTGAGCAGACAGGACTCTTGAATGTTGTAAAGAGATTAATTTAAATGGTGAGTCGTGAGTAGTGAAAAGTGAAAAGTGAAAAGTGAAAAGTGAAAAGTGAAAAGTGAAAAGTGAAAAGCAAAAAGTGAAAAGCGAAAAGTGAAAAGCGAAAAGTGAAAAGCGAAAAGTGAAAAGTGAAAAGTGAGTAGGGGCGTTTAATTAAACGCCCCGGGATTAAATACGCATCACGCATCACGCATTACGAACCACGCGTCACGCGTTACGCGTTACGCGTCACGATTATCACCCATCACCCGTATACAGAGGAAAATATATGATAAAAGTTCTCATAGTTGACGATTCTCAAACAGTGAGATTTATTTTATCGGAAATATTGATTTCCGACCCTGATATACAGTTAATCGGTGTGGCAGGGAACGGAGAAGAGGCTCTTTCCATACTGGAAAGAAAGAAACCTGATATAATAACAATGGATATCAATATGCCCGGTATAAACGGATTTGAAATAACAAGAAGAATTATGGAAACCAGTCCTGTTCCTATTGTTATAGTAAGTTCTTACTGCAGTCCTGAAGATGCACAGATGACTTTTAAAGCTCTCGAAGCAGGGGCTGTAGGCATACTGGAAAAACCTTCCATAGGACATCAAAATTTTGAAGAAATGAAGAAGAATTTCATTCATACATTAAAACTGATGTCGGAAATAAAAGTTGTAAAAAGATGGACAGATGCAAGAAGAGAAAAGATAATACCGGTTAACAGACCATTAAAAATTACTCAGGTAAAGGCTGTCGCCATAGGTGCTTCCATAGGTGGCCCCTTTGCGCTGCGTACATTAATATCAGGCCTTTCTCCTGATATTAATGTTCCCCTCCTGATTGTTCAGCATATTACAAGAGGATTTATAGAAGGTATGGTAGAATGGTTAAAATCCGATATAAAGCTTCCTCTTCATCTTGCGTCACATGGTATAAAACCTGAAGGAGGACACGTATATTTTGCACCTGATGATTTTCATATGGAAGTCGGAAAAAGTGGTTCTATAATATTAAGAAAAGAAGTGACCGGTAATTGTATATGTCCGTCTGTTTCATCTCTTTTCAGGTCCGTAGCAGATGTTTACGGCTCCAATGCCATAGGTGTTCTTTTAACAGGTATGGGCACAGACGGATCTGCAGAATTAAAACTGATGAGAGATAAAGGGGCTGTTACCATAGCACAGGATGCGCAAAGCTCTGTCGTTCATGGCATGCCGGGAGAAGCTATAAAACTCGGAGGTGCAACATATATTCTTCCTCCCGGGGATATGGTGCCTCTTATAATGAAATTAATAAAATAGCATTTCGCTTTTCAGCTTTTCTGCCGACTGCTGATAGCTGAAAGCTGATAGCTGACATGAAAGGAATGTTGATATTGAATAATAATTTACCTGAAAGTTATAGATATTACGTCCTGGAGAATGGTCTGAAGGTCATATCTATAATAAACAGAAATTTTCCTGTTGTAATCGTATCAGTCCATGCAAATACAGGTTATTGCTGGGAACCTGACGAACTGGTAGGAATAAGTCATGTAGTGGAACATAACCTGATGCATGCTTCTGAAAAAAGAACGGAAAAAGAAATTTTTTCCATAGATAGAAGAATGGCGGGAGCCATGTATGATGCAGGCACAAGCTATGATTATACGGAATATCTTCTTACAGTGCCTTCCCAGAATCTTTCAATGGCAATGGATATACTCTGTGACGGTTTCGGAAAACCTGTGTTTCACCCCGAAGTATTTAAGAGTGAAATGGGGGCTATAAAACAGGAAAGTAAACGTAAAATGGATATGCCTCAGGCCATGCTCAGAGAAAAACTTTATTCCGTTGCATATAAGTTTAATCGCAGAAGACGATGGAGACTCGGGCCGGAAGAAATTTTAAATAAACTTACTCCCGGGGATTTAGATAAGTATTTCTATGAAAGATATGTACCGAGAAATTATATTCTTGTGGTGGCAGGCGATATCGAGCATGAAACAGTGGAACGTGAAGTGAGACAGACTTTTGCTCCTCTCCCTGACAGAGAGTTGTCAGGCACTTATTCCCCGGCAGAACCTCCCCAGCATGAAATAAGATATATGGAAATAAGGCGCCAGGTGGGACAGGTTTACTGGATGTGCGGTTTTCATTCCCCGAAATATCTTCAGAAAGAAAACGGGTCAATGGAACTCCTTGCCATAATCCTGGGACAGGGATTTAATTCCAGACTTAATCTGAAGGTAAGGGAAGAAAAAGGCCTCGTAGATGAAATAATTGCCAGTGCCTCTGATTTCGATGAAAATACTATGTTCAACATATTCATGAAAACCGATACGAAACGATTAAAAGATGCGGAAAAAGCAGTCATGGCAGAAATTTTTGCTTTTGCATACCATCTAGTTACACAGCCGGAACTATTGAGAGCCAGAAGTATTATACAGAATAACATATTATTCATTCATGATGATATAAGACAGGAAGTGGGCTTCAAGAGCATAGTAGAAACAAGAACCGGTTCTTTCCTGAACTGTGATAAATATCTTAACGACATACTTGCCCTTAATTCAGAGGATATCCTGAAAAGTGCAAAGGAATATCTCAGACCTGACAATATATCCGTATGCACTATTATTCCTGAAAAGGATTCTTTTGAGAAAAGAGATTCTGAAGATTTAATACCATCAATCAAAGAGGCTCTTCGGATTGCAGAAGAAACAACATATCAATCAGATGAGCAGGTACTTCTGGAAGGAAAAAGTTTAACTCTTTTATTTCCTGAAGGGAAACCTCTTGATAAAATAAAGGAATTCAATCTCCCTAACGGCCCGGAAATATTACTCCTTGAAAACTCGCGTATTCCCATATTTACTGCAGCATTGCTGTTAAGAGGAGGAAAATCTCAGGAAGATATACAAAATTGCGGCATAACATCACTTATGCAGTCTGCAATGCTGAAAGGATCCCATGATTTTACCGGTAGAGAACTGCTCGGGAAACTGGAGACACTGGGCGTATCTGTGAGACCTGTCATAAAGAATGATTATTTCGGTTTTATACTGAAAGGCACTTCGTGGAATTTCAGGACATCTTTCCAGATACTTCAGGAAATATTACTTCATCCGTCATTCCCTTCAGAAGAAATAGAAATTGAAAAAAGAAAGATTCTTGCCAGGATAAGGGGTATAGAAGACAGTCCCAGAGAGCAATGTCTGTCTTTATTTTCACAGGAAGTGTTCAGAGGCCATCCCTACGGATTACCGCCGGAAGGCATGGAAGAAGTAATAAAACAACTTCAAAGACAGGATCTCCTTAAATGGCATGAGCTGATGGTTAAAGGTTCAAATCTTATAGTAGCTTTCGGAGGAGATCTTACGGAAAATAAGATAATGAAGGAAATGAACCTTCTTGAAAGACTACCTGCGGGGCAGAAGGCCATTGCACCTGATTATGTCATTAAACCTGTTTATAATCCTGTGGAACATATTGTTTCAAAGAAACGAAACCAGACTTCTACAGCCATGGGATATGCCACTGTTCCGTCAGGCCATGATGATTATCCTGTGTTACAGGTCATAAGGGGACTTACAACAGGTGACGGAGGAAGGTTCTGGAATGAAATAAGAGGCAAGAGGGGACTTGCCTATGTGATACATACGTACAATCATTTTTACGGTAAAGGCGGCACTTTTATGTCCTATGCTGCCACATCGCCCGATACTGCTGCTCTTACGGAAGAGCTTCTTGTGAAAGAATTTAAAAAACTCTATGAAGACCCACCTTCGAAAGAAGAATTAACTCAGGGGAAAAATTATATTACCGGTCTTTATCTGGCAGGAGAAAAAACAACCCTTGCAAGGACTGCTGCCCTGGCAGAAGCGGCATGTTACGGAGTAAATAAGGATTATGTTCTTCAATATGTAGATAATATAAAGAAAGTTACTGCCGAAAAAGTAGTGGAAGTGGCCGGGAAATATTTTATTCCCGGAGCATATTATAAAGCACAGGTGAAAGGTGAGTAGGGCGTGGGGCGTGAGTCGTAAAAATTGAGAAGTGAAAAGTGAAAAGTGAAAAGTGAGAAGTGAAAAGTGAAAAGTGAGAAGTGAAAAGTGAGAAGTGAGAAGTGAAAAGTGAGAAATGAGAAGTGAAAAGTGAGAAGTGAGAAGTGAGAAGTGAGAAGTGAGAAGTGAGAAGTGAAAAGTGAGAAGTGAAAAGTGAATGGTGAGAAGTGAGAAGTGAAAAGTGAGAAGTGAATGGTGAGCAGCAGGTTTTACGGCTTACGGCCCAATGATTACAACAGAGAAAGGAAGGTCTGACATGGATACAGTCAGTTGTCGTGAATGCGGAAGGAAAATAAAATACGGAAAGAAAAGCTGTTTTTACTGCGGTGCCAGTCTGGAAGGACTTGTGCCGGAATTGAAATGCAAACAGTGTAATACCGTTAACCCTGATATAAATAAATTCTGCATGGAATGCGGCGGGCCTTTACTTGAAGGAGAAGAACCTCTGAATATACTGGCCAGTATTCCGCCTCCCGATAGAAATATAGATATAGACGAAGCAGGTGTAAGGGTTATTATATTTGCAGATGAGGTTATGAGAATGGAGAAAGGTTATCCTCCTCAGACCTATCAGTTATCGTGGGATTCTATAAAAGAGGTAAATGTATATAGAGTTGAAGAATCGGAAAGTAAGACAGTAAAAAGACAGGCCGGTGCCGGGGAAAAATTTGCTAAAAATGTATTGAGCCACGCTACGGGAGGGTTCGGAGCACTCCTGACCGGTTCGGGAACAAAAAACGAGACTGTTCAAACTCTGAAAGAAGCTCTTATCTGTGAAATAATATCGGAAAATATAACTCATCTCATAATAGGTGATAAATTTAATTATGGCAAAACCCTGGGGCCTGAAATGGAATATAATATTAAAAATAATTTTGCAAAGGTAGTTAAAAAGATAGTTCAACACTGTAAATCGATAAATATGAACAGAGGAACACAGATTATGATAACCAGAGGGTAACACTGATTAAAGGAATTTATATGAGAATCGTAACGGGTAACGCTTAACGCGTGACTGGAGAAACAGAACCTCATCTTCGTTGTTACCGGACGGTTATGTCAGACCGGGTAAAAATAGATTATTATTCTAAAAACTGTGAAGGAAATAGGAAAAATTAGAGAAAATAAGTAATATAATAATGTGTCTGAAAAGCGGTGATATTATGAGTCTCTTAAATTCCGGCCAGGAAGACGGCTTTATTTCCCCTTATATCATTGGAGATAAAAATCTCAGAGGCATGAAAACTACTGCCCCTCCTCCTACAAAAGAGAAGGTTAAACCTCCTTTACCTCCCCCTGTCGTAGAAAAACCTGTTCCTGTGAAAGAAGAAATCTTTCTGCCTCCTCCGCCGGAAGCAGAAAAACCATCTGAACTGCCGCCGCCTCCCGTGAGAAAAAAAAGAGATAAACTGGACCTTGCCGCAGTTTATAATGAACTTCAACTCCCGGAAATGCCTGTACCTGACAGAATCCAGCCACCTCCTCCCCGTACCATAGAATTTTCGGATTCTGTCATGGGACTCAAAAACCCTGACGGCACCCCTCTGGCTTTTGTTCAGAAAAAATATCTGGAAATAGAAATAGTGGATCCGAATAAAGGAAAAGAAGGATCTATGGATATTCAGGAAATATACAGGGAAGGTAAAGAAGCAGTCATATCAAAGGCAAACAAATTACTGGGGCAGAATATACCTGAAGAGAGCCGTCTGAGGAGTTTTGCCATGCTGGATAAAATGATAATAAAATCTTCTGATCCACTGGCAAAGGAAAAACTTAAAGCAGAACTGGTGGTACTGGGTGAAAAATTCATAAGAACCTGTCAGGAACATGATCTGTGGGTAATAATAATTGCTCCTCATGAAAGACTTTCAAAAATAAAGGTTTACGGCCATCAATTATTCGGCTCAGGAGAAACGGGAAGAGGGGAGTTCCATCGCAGTATGGATGAAATAAGAGGAGTATTCCGCACCTACAGGGTAAATGAAGATCTTGTATGGAAAATGGTTGCCATAGGAGAAGAACGTATAAACGGCATATACGGAACCACGTCAATCCATGAATTTGCCCATGCCTATGATTATGCCTGGCAGATAATGCATAAATCCCAGTTCGGTCTTTCTGTCCAGTTATGGAATACCTTCTATCACAAAAGAACAGGTTTCGTATCGAAATATGCTTCCCATAAACCGCAGGAATATTTTGCAGAATCGGTAGAAGCATTTTTCCATCCTCAAAATCATGAAGATCTGTTGAAATGTGACCCCGGTATGTATAAATATCTGCATGACCTCTTTATCAGTATGCAGTAACCGATTGGTAATTATAACGGTAAATATTCCGCCGGTTATTGTCGTGATGCGTGATACTATAATCGTGACGCGTGGTTCGTAATGCGTGTTTTACCGGTACCGGGCGACCACAGGGGGTCGCCTGCTCACTTTTCACTCTTCACTTTTCACCCTTCACGACTCACCACTCACTCTTAAAAATCCTTTCTCCATTATATAAATCTTCTTAATCCCCAGTCTCTCCATAAAATATCTGTCATGAGTAATTACCAGCAGTCCTCCCGTAAATTCACATAGAGCCTCTTCCAGTCTTTCCATGCTGTCTATATCCATATGACTCGTAGGTTCATCCAGAAGAAGGGTATTTACCCCCGAAGCCATGAGTTTTACCAGAATCAGTTTAATTCTTTCTCCGTAACTCAGAGATCCCACCTGTTTGAAAACATCTTCACCTTTAAAAAGCATTCTGTGAAGATAAGTCCTTGCTTCCCCTTCTTCCATATTGATAGAAGAACGAAATTCCTCTATAACTGTTCTTTCCATCCTGAGAGTTTCCGTTTCATCCTGCGGTAAATATCCGGGAACAGTGCCTGGCCATATGATGACTTCCCCCGAAAAATTTTTAATTTTTCCTGCGATTATCTTCATTAAAGTGCTTTTCCCGGAACCGTTCTGACCCGTTATAGCAATCTTTTCACCGCAGGACAGTTCCATAGTGGCACCGGAAAAAAGCCTTCTGCCATCGGGAAGCGAAAAAGCTGCATCTCTTACAGTGAACAGAGATTTTCCTTTTTTTATATCATCTGCAAGCTTTATTCTTACATTCTCCAGTTCCCATGGTTTATCTATACGGTTTTCTTCGGAAAGCATTTTCTGGAGTTTTCTTTCCCTTACGACAGCTTTCCTTGCAACCTTTCTTGCCTTTGACCTGGGGAAAAAGTGTATTGTAGAAAGTTCTGTCTTTATGGCATAACCTTTGGTATTACTTATATCTGCCTTTATAGCGGCGATTTTTGCCTGCTGTTCATTATAGTTTTCCCTGTGCTTCTCTTTTTCTTTTTCCTGTTCTTTTACATAAAAGGAATAATTTCCGCTGTAGACTTTTGCTGTGCCGGCCGGTATTGATATATTAATGATATCTGTGGCAACAGTGTCTAAAAATTTCCTGTCATGAGATACAAAGAGAAGAGAGCCGGGAAAATCAAGCAAAAATTTTTCAAGCCATAAAAGGGATTTAATATCCAGATAATTTGTCGGTTCATCCAGTAATAAAAGATCGGGATTTCCTGCAAGAATCCCTGCAAGAGCTACTTTGATCTTCTGACCACCGCTTAAATTCAGGAATTTTATATTACATTCAGGTGTTATATGAGAGTCTATATTCAGTTTTTCAAATATGTGACAGAGATTTTCTCCGTAGAGATAACCGCCGAGTGATTCAAAACCACTCATGGTTTTTTCATAATCAGCCAGTATGTCCTCTAAACCTTCATTGAAACCGGGATTTTCCATGATTTTTTCGAGCCTGTGAAGTTTTTCCGTATATGGTTTTACAGGCTCCCAGAGAAAATCCTTTACTGTTATATAAGGTCTGTTATAAAGTTCCGAAAACCCCTGGGGGAGATAACCGGTTCTTATAGTGCCTGTTATTATTTCTCCTCTGTCAGGTTTTTCTTCACCTGATATCAATTTAAAAAGGGTAGACTTACCGCAGCCGTTTCTGCCTGTTAAGCCTGCCCTCTGACCTTTGTTTATTATAAACGAAATATCACTTAATAATTTTCTTGCACCTATATATTTGGTTACAGATTTGAGTTGAAGTATCATTATAAGTGTTCCCTCCTTTCAGAAATAAAGAAAGGCTCAGAGGATGCATATAGGCTGACTGAGAATAATCCTCATAAATGGAACACTTATTTTTTCATCTTCTCACCCCTTAAGGCGTGACGCGTAACGCGTGACATTCAGTTACGTTCTCAGTATAAAAATTTTTATGGTGAATGTCAAGTGCTTTTGCAATAGAAAAAAAGCTATGGTATAATTTACGTGAGTCGTGAGTAGTTAAGAGTGAAAAGTGAAGAGTGAAAAGTGAGCAGTAGGGGCGAACCCCCTGTGGTCGCCCGGTACCGGTAAACCACGCGTCACCCGTTACGAATAGAAAGGCAGTGAGTTCAAATGGCCCTGGCATGTCCAGTATGCAGAAAAGTAGCTATGAAATTAGAAAGAGACCCGGTAAGCGGTCTTGAAATAGACATATGCCCGTCCTGTTCCGGCATGTGGTTTGATGCAAAGGAATTGAATCAGTTTTTTGAAAGCCCTACCCTCAGAATGAAATTTTTTCTATCTGAAGAATCCATGCCCTTACAGGCAGTAGGCTATACAATCACAACAAGAGCCAGAATATGTCCGAGATGTAAAATATCTCTCATGGAAAAATTATTCGGTGATGTAACTATAGATGTATGCCATAAATGCCAGGGTCTGTGGCTTGATGAAGGAGAACTTCAGAGGATAGTGATTGCCTACAAAAAAGGCCACAGAGGTGATAAAGCAATTTCACAGGAACTGTCAGTAGGACTGACAGGAAAAGAAGAAAGACCTTCTCTCGGTGAAGTTATTCATGTATTGAAAGCCTTTCTCGGTATAAAATTATAATAGAGTTTTAGGGACTGTAAGAAAATAACTCTGGCAAATTATGGTTTTTGTCCTCGCGTCACGCGTAACGCGTTACGCGTCACGATTGTAAATATGATAAGGTTATTTTTTTACAACCCCTTACTTTACCCATGCAGCCGGTATAATACCTCTGGAAGAACTGTATTGAGGGTAATTACCCTGAAATTTTCCGTCTTCACTTCCATGTACCGAATTACCGGGACAGCAGAGAGTGAATGATTTTCTGTCTGAAGATGTTATATAGATATAAGCCTGGTTTGAAAAAGGACATTTAAGTTCTTTTATATAACCCAGACGAACAATAGAGGAAATACCCGGGGGATAACAGTTTCTATCTGTAAAGCACATTTCCAGGCCGATTGCTGTGTCCTTTAGATTTCTCATACATTCATTTCTTTGCCCTGTTCCGCTTCCCCTCTTTACGGCCGGTATCGTTTTTTCCCTGCTTATATCAGGCGTTTCTGTCCTGGTTTCTCCGCTCAGTTTTAATTGTTCTGTTCTGTTTGCTTTAATTATGTTAGGTATCACAATAGCTGCCATAATAGATAGTATGGCAAGAACAATCATGAATTCTATAAGGGTACCATCTTTCTTCTTAGGCGGGGGAGGGGAATGTTTTTTAGGTGACTTTTTTTTCTTAGATTTTACTGCAGGAGTCTTTGGTTGAACCTGCTGTGGAACCTGTTTTTTTATTTCTCCTGGTTTACCGGGGAAATGTGATTTTTTATATTGTTCCAGTTTTTCTTTTAATTCAAGCGCACCAATATAACGTTTCAGAGGCTGTAATTGAATGGCTCTGTTTATTATGGCCTCCAGTTCATCATCTATTGAAGGATTAAGTGATTTTACTGGAGGAAACTTGAAAGGTGTGAGGGTCGGGTCATATTTTGTGACCATCTGAAATAATATGACTCCGAGAGCGAATATATCGGTTTGAATACAGGACTGGCCTCTTCCTTTATACTGCTCAGGTGCCGCATAGCCGGGAGAACCGAGCCTGAAAGTGTCTGTATCTTTATCGGGATTATAGTAGCGGCATATACCGAAATCTATAATCATTACTTTTTCCTGTGGTGTTATCATAATATTGGATGGTTTAAGATCCTTGTATATAAGTGGCATTTCAAAGGTATTATGGAGATAATTCAAAATATCTGCAAGCTCTATGGTCCATTTAAGTGCTTTCTCTAAAGGTACTGGCTCTTTGTTTTTATTTATTATATCTTCAAGAGTAGAGCCTTTTACATAATCCATTACAATATAATCATGACCGTCGTGGCTGAAAATACCGTGCATCTCAGGGAGGCCGGCATGATTAAATCTTGCCATAAATTCTGATTCCCTGTAGAATATCTCTCTGGCAGAATCGTTATTAACCCTGGATTCGGCAGAGAAATTCAGTTCTTTTACAACCAGTTGTTTACGGTCACTCAGGGTTTCTACAAGATAAACACTGCCCATTGCACCTTTGCCAAGGAGCTTTTTTACTGTATATTTATTATGAAGGACTGTGCCGGATTCAAGCATCAGAATATACCTCTTACAGTTTGTGATGCATCATGGAAGAAAACTTTTACCTATGTGAGCATAAATAATACATATATACTCTCATGACGCGTGACGGGAAGAAAACCTTTATTACATGCTTATGCCCGGGTCAGTAATTACTGAGGTGAGCATAAATAATAAATATATGCTCTCGTGACGCGTAACGCGTAACGCGTGACGGGAGGAAGACCTTTATTACATGCTTATGCTCAGGTCAGTAAATAAAATATTATTCCTGTAAATAAATTATCATAACAGCCTTGATAAGTCAAATTTCTTGCAGAAAATGTTCTTCATTTGTAGATATGAGATTTTTGCTCGCGTAACGCGTCACGATATATAAGATTTTGGTTACTAATTTACCTGTTTCGGTAATTAGATGTCGGATGTCTGGAGAAAAGAATTAGAATAGGCAAGACGGGCATGGTAGAAGTTCTGGTAGAATCACAAAGCAGACAGTTTATTTACTGTCTGCTTCAATTAAGGGGTATGTTTTTCATAATAGATTTCCTTTCTCTAACTAATGAGGCATATTAATAGCTAAGGTTGACAATGTCAAACACCACATACACGGTCCTAATTTTTGTAACTTGCTCTGAAATACTTTCTTAATCATTTTCTTTCACCTTCTTTCTTTATTTTATCTCTTTCACTGTTTGAATTATAAAATAAAGATGTGAAGAATTTATGAAGAAGATGAGAATGTTCTGTGAAGAAATTACTCGGGCAACATTCCCCCTGTTTACCGCGAAATACCATGAACACCCAACATGTTCATCACTAACTGTGGTGAGCATAAATAATACATATTTGCTCCCGTGACGCGTAACGCGTAACGCGTAACAGGAGGAAGACTTTTATTACATGCTTATGTTCATGTCAGTAATATAAAACAGAAGTTACATATGTTGTCATTGGGAGGAGCGAAGCAACGAAGCAATCCCGGCGGTTTCTGGTGTAATGACAGGATTCTCTTTACTTTTTGTGTAAGTCCTGATAAAATACTAATTATGAATGACGGAGATTTATTTATACTCATAGTTTCAATACTGGCGGCAGCTATAAGATCGGGAACTCCTGTGCTCTTTGCGACAGTAGGAGAAATATTTACTGAAAAATCAGGAGTCCTCAATCTGGGGCTTGAAGGCATGATTCTGACAGGTGCCGTATCGGGATATGCAGTAAATCATTATACGGGAAGTCTTTTACTGGGGGTAATTGCAGGTGTACTGGCTGGAGGTTTGATAAGTCTCATACATGCCTTTCTTACGGTAACTCTGAGAGCAAACCAGGTAGTGAGCGGTATAGCTCTTACCATATTTGGTACAGGCCTGAGCGGACTTTTTGGTAAAAATCTTGTAGGGATTTCTACAAAAGGTTTTACTCCGATAGCAATACCTGTACTATCAAAAATTCCCGTAATAGGTAACATATTATTCAATCAGGATATACTTATCTATCTTTCCTATGTGCTTATACCTCTGTGTTATTTTTATATTTTTAAAACAAGACCGGGCCTGTACATGAGATCTGCAGGAGAAAATCCGAGAACGGCAGACTCTCTTGGCATTAATGTTTCACTGGTACGATACCTCTATATATTTACGGGAGGGCTTCTGTGCGGTCTTGGAGGTGTATATTTATCTCTTGCCTATACACCCATGTGGGTTCAGGATATGAGTGCAGGGAGGGGATGGATAGCCATTGCCCTCGTTATATTTGCCACATGGAACCCCGTAAAAGCGGCGGCAGGCGCATATTTATTCGGAGGAGTAGATGCACTGCAACTCAGAATTCAGGCAACAGGTATAGCCAATATACCTGCACCGCTCCTTAAAATGTTACCATATATATTTACAATACTCGTTTTATTGATAGCCACAAAAGGAGCAGCCAGAAAAAGAATCGGGGCACCGGCAGCCCTTGGTATACCTTATGTGAGGGAAGAAAGAGGGTAAGAACGGTGAGTAGTGAAAAGTGAAAAGTGAAGAGTGAAGAGTAGGTGAGAACCACTGTGTTTGCCCGGTACCGGTGAAAAAACGCATTACGCGTCACGCGTCACGATTTATAAAGGAGGAATTATAATGCTAAAAACATCTTTTATCATATTATCCATCTTCATACTTCTTGCATCATCCCTGATGGCACAGATGCCGGGAGATGACAGAAATCCTGTAAATACAGGGAAATGTATAAATGCAGGTGCAGTTAAATCCATAGACGAAGATAATAAAACTCTCAAAGTGGATACAGTAGACTATGGTTCAATAACTCTGAAAATAAATGATTCTACTGAAATAAAAATAGATAATAATTTTTTGAATTTTGAAGACATTCGACAGGGAGATAAAATCTGGTTTGAAGGTTACTGGAGTAAAAACCTTTTGTCTGCAGTTAAAATTAAAATTCTTCAGGGAGATCCGAAATCATATCTTTACGGGAATACTTCTTCTCCCGGTTCTGTTAAAAATGTTCAGACCGGGGTAACTTCATCAAATCTGTCACGTCTTATCATATCAAAAATTATAATAATAAGCAGGGGAGAAAAGATAAATCTCAGGGTGAAATTATATAATGAAGGAGTAAATAATATAAGTGAACCTTATGCTATAATTCTTTACATAAGACAGACTCCCGGCGATAATTATGAACAGATAAAATTCTGGGAAGAAAAAGGACTGAAAGCTAAAAACTATTTAAGCAGAGATTATTTTATATACAGTCCGAGTCCCTATCTTGGTATGAATTATTTTCAGGTAAAAGCTGATCTCGTTGATACATCCGGTAATGTTTTTTATAGTTTTGAACAGGATTTTACAGGGAAAGATGTTTTGTAGGCGTAATGCGTGATGTGAGGAAGGACACCGGTTACTGTTCTAATTTGCGTGTGCCATGTTCTCTGGAATATTCAAAAATCTGACCGTCATCCATTATGGCAAGAGGTTTCGGGCCGGAACATATGCCGGAAAATCCGGTGTTGCCGAGCATTCCTCTTTCCTGAAATCTTTCAACAGGTGAGAAATCTTCTGTTTTTTCCATAGAAACAGAAGGTTTTTTTATACCTTTCATTACAGGATCTGATATGAGAAACTGGCTGAAATCTGAAAGCATATTTGTTTGTGATGGGTAATGCTATAATCGTGACGCGTAACGCGTAACGCGTGACGGGTAAATTTCACCCCTCACTCTTCACAACTCACTTTTCACTCCTTAATTGACTTTTACATCTTCTCGTATTATCATTATATCATACCTGTAAACAGCCATATGCAGAATCCTCGCGTCACGCGTCACGACAAAAGGAGGCTGACAACAGTTAACAATAATCTATATAAACTTATGTAAAATAATTGATTTTATATAATCTATGTAGTATAATATAAGGAAATGATATTTATATTATATATAGAGAGAAGTTAATGATGTCAAAATATTATAACATAGGAGAATTCGCAAAACTTATAAATAAATCTGCCGATACATTACGTAGATGGGACAGAGAAGGAAAATTAAAACCAGGTTATGTTACATCAGGCAGGCATAGAATGTACAGTGAAAAGCAATTAAAAGAATTATGTGGATGTGGTATTTTTTTAAAGAATAAACCAAAAAAAATCATAGGTTACTGTAGAGTATCAAGTGTGAAAGAAAAAGATGATCTGGAAAGACAAATAAAATATGTAACAGAATATATGATAGCAAAAGGTTATAGTTTTGAAATAGTAACAGATATAGGAAGCGGAATAAATTATAATAGAAAAGGATTGAATGAGTTACTGGAATCAGTAATTAATAATGAAATAGAAAAGATTATATTGTTATATAAAGATAGACTGGTGAGATTTGGATATGAACTGATAGAAAATATATGCAAAAATTATAATACAGAGATAGAAATAATAGATAACACGGTTAAAACAGAAGATCAGGAATTAGTAGAAGATTTAATTCAGATAATAACAGTATTTAGCTGCAGATTACAGGGTAAACGGGCGAATAAGGCGAAACGATTGATAAAGGAATTACGATATGAAAACAATAAAGATAAGGGTAAAGGATAATAAAGTAAAACCTTATATAATCGATAAAGTCTATGAATATCGTCATTTTGAAAATATGTATATAATTCTTCTGCATCAGGATTACAATCAAAACCTGAATGATTTCAAAATATTAACTGATTATCGAGTAATGAGAGCAGTATTAAGAGATAATAAAGGTGGAAAAGTAAGAGAAAAAGTAGAATATATAAAAGAGAAATATAAAGACCATTCATTAATGAAAGATTTAATAGAAAGTTCAAAGAAATTAAAAATCCATAATGCAGTAGAGATAATGAAAAGAGTAAAATCTCAATATAAAGGATTTTTCACGAAAAAGCAAAGAGGAGATGTCTCTGCACGACCTCCTAAGACAAAGAAATTATCAAAAATGCATAGTTATACAATCCCCCTTGATGGTCACAAATCTTTCAGTTTAAAGAATAAAAATAAAGCAGGTATAAATTTAGATAAAAAAATGATATATACTCATATGAATTTTGTAGAAGTAGGGAAATTAACAGGCGGTATTGATAATATAGAGTCAATAAATGTAAATTTTTCTAATAAAGATATTTATTTTCTAATAAGTCACAACAAAAAGACTCCTATCAGTAATAATCCGAAAGAAATAAAAAGCTGCGGTATAGATGTGGGAATTGAAAATCTTATAACTCTTTATATTAATGATGATAAAAGTAATTCATTAATAATAGATGGAAGACCTTATAAAACCTTTAATAGTAATTTTAATCGTATTACAGGTAAGTTAAACACAGATATTTCTAATCTAATAAACAGGAAAAATCCTGATGACAGAGAGAAAATTCAATATTTAAGTAATTTCCGTTCTTTTTTATATGAAAAACGAAACAGGTATTTTGAGACAGAATTTAATAAAATAAGTAAAAGAGTATCAGAATATTTAATAATGCAGGACGTTACTCATCTATCAATATCTAATAATCTATCAGACTTAAAGAATAATGGAAATTGTGAATTAGGAAAAAGTGTAAAACAAAATTTTATCCAGATACCATTTATAAAACTCCTTAAAATGATTAAATATAAATGTGAGATACAGGGAATAACCGTTAACTATGTTGATGAAGCATATACTTCCAGGACATCATCAATATCGTCAGACATAAAGAGAATACAGGAATTATCTAAAGATAAGAAACTTTCAACTGATGATTTCAATGGAAATCGAGTTAAACGGGGATTATTTTTAGATAACAGAGTAAACAAAATAGTCAATTCAGATTGTAATGCAGGATTTAATATTTGCAAACTAAATCCTGCCTATAAAGCTATTAAAAAGAAAGGAGAAAGTTGGTTTAAACTATGTAATCCAAAGAAATTTAGATGCGATCATGATTTATGTAAATTTTTACATAATAATGATTTCGGATAAAACTCTTTTGGTGTAACGTTGTTATTTCTGTAGATTTGTGTAATGTTACATAGATTTACATAAATATAAATCAACGGACATTATCTTGTCGGAACCGGAAAATATGAGTAAAAAAGATTTAAGCGGAAGTGATATGAAAGGTCATGACCTGAAGGGTGTAAATCTTCAGGAAGCCAACCTGAAGGGTGCCAACCTGTCAGGTGCCGATCTGTCAAATGCCAGTTTATCAGGAGCAAATTTAACGGAAGCAGATCTCAGTTATGCAGATCTCACAAATGTCGATCTCAGTAATGCTATTCTGACAGGAGCGAATATGAATAAAGCCAGATTACTTTATGCAGATCTTGAAAATACGGATCTGAGAAATGTTATTCTGAGTTATGCAGACCTGAGATGTATCGATCTTGAAGGGAAAGATTTGAACGGTTCTGATTTAACCCATGCCGACCTGAGCAGGGCAAACCTTAAAGATGCAAATTTAAGCTACAGTGATCTCAGTTATGCCGACTTAAGTAAAGCAGATCTGAACAGGGCAAACCTGAGCAATGCTCTTTTAGCTGAATGTAATCTCTCCGGATCCAATATGGCGGAAGCAGATCTGAGTAAAACCTGGATAGGTAAAGCCAGACTCTGTCATGCAAATCTCACGGGAGCTGATTTGAGTTACGGAGATTTAAGCAATGCAAATTTGAGTGATGCAAATTTAAATAATGCCAATCTGAGTTATACAAATCTCACGGGAGCGGATTTAAGCCTTACGAATATTGAAGGCGCAAATTTTACAGGCGCCAATTTAAATAATGTAGATTTGAGCAAAACCGATTTAAGTAAAGCAGACCTCACAAGGGCAAATCTTAAAGGAGCCACAGGAATTTCATAGCTGGTTTTTCAAATCCCTCTATGTGGTCAGGTTACTGTGATGAGAAATACATACATGCTCTCGTGACGCGTAACGCGTAACGTGTGACGGGAGGAAGACACTTATTAAATGCTTATGCTCAGGTCAGTAAACAGGACTTACGCAAAAAACAGGGGGAAACCAGTCATTGCGAGCGAAGTGAAGCAATCCCATCATGGCAACAGAAAACCATTGGGATTGCTTCGTCACCTTGCTCCTCGCAGTGACAAAATGCGTAACTCCTGTTTAAATGTATAGGAATTTTCATTTTTAACGGCCTAAAATAAAGATTTAGATAAAAATTAAGTAAAGGCAGTTTATCTAAATAATTTATCGTTTTTTTATTTGAGAAATTTTCTTTTCCGCTCTCTTTATAAGAGCTCTGTCTTTATTTATTTCAATGACTTTTTTATAATATTCCAGAGCTTTCTTCTTATCCTGTTTTTCTTCATATATAAGTCCAATATTATAGTAAGCAAAGGGATAATTCGGATCAATGGTTAAAGCTTTTTCGTAATATTCCATTGCTCTGTCATAATTTTCCAGTTCATAACAATCTATTCCGGCATTGTTAATCAGATAAATATCATTCGGATCCTGCTCGAGGGCTTTACAGGTATGTTCCAGGGATTTTTCAAATTTTTTTGTATCATAATAGACAAGACCTAATTTATAATGGCTGTAATAATAGTCAGGGCTTAATTCCAGGCTTTTTTCGTAATAATCTATAGCTTTTTTATTATCTTTTTTGTAGTAATAATAAATATTCCCCAGATTATAAAGAACAACATAATAACTGGAATAAGAAGTCGGGATTTTATTATAATATTCCCCGGCTTTATCTATATTTTCTTCCGTATAATAAATATTCCCGAGAGTAAGATAAGGAGAGCCTTCCGAAGGGGCAAGTTCTATGGCTTTTTGCGCATAGTCTCTGGCAGATTTATAATCTTTAATATTATAATAACACATGGCCATAGCGTCATAACAATCATAAGGAAAGCCGGTTTTATCAATAGATTTTGAATAATAGGAGAGCGCCTCTTTATAATTGCCTTCGTAATAAAGAGAATTTCCCGTATAATAAAGTGATTCGTAATTATTCGGGTCAAGGGAAAGACTTTTTGAATAATAGTCTTTTGCTTTGCCGTACTCCGAAAGATAGTAATGGCAATCTGCAAGATCATTATAACTGGCAGAGTCGTTCGGATCTTTCTCTATAGCTTTTTCATATTCTGTAATGGCTTCTCTGTACTGTTTATTCCTGTAATAATTCAGGGCTTTATTTTTATGGTCTTTACTTTCCTGAATAGATGATGCTTCTTTATATTTTGTAAGTATAAAAGGGATTACTGCAGAGGTTATGAACAGAATTACCACTGCTGCGACAATGGCAATTGAGATACCGACTATATTATTATTCTGAACAGGAGGAGTGACATTATATGGACTTATTTCAGGATATGGAGTTATTTCAGGCTGTTTTCTGACCGAATAAGGCAGATGTCTTGTTTCTTTTTCATCACTTATGGGAGTAATTTTAGAGACAGGGCTACTGCCTGTTAAAAATTCGTCTTTAAGTTCTGCCAGACATGTCGGACAGATAGTCTCAAAATCACTGAATTTTTTATTGCATTTCGGGCAGAACATAGGTGACTCCTTTTTATATTCGTGACGCGTAACGCGTGACGCGTGACGCGTGACGGGTTTATAACTGACCGTTTGTGCATTGCCGGGTAATTGTAGTTCATTTCATAACTTATTAGAATTTAAATAATTCGTGAGCCGTGATGCGTAATGCGTAATGGGTTATTACCCTTTGCATCACGCATCACGCTTTACGCATTACGAGGTTATTAATTATACAATCCTTGCAATGACAAAATGTGTAACTCCTGATATAATACTCTAGCCAATCAATTTATTCTCCTGAATCGTGAAATAATCCTTTTATTTTATTCAAAGAATCCATTTCAAGGAAATATATTTCTTTATGTCGAATAATCCATCTATAGATTTATATTTCTCGCGTCACGCGTGACGCGTCACGGGTCACGAAAGAAGAATCCCATTATGAGAGAAATACCTGTAAAAATTCTGTCATCTATAAAAAAAATCGGCCTTTTCCACTGGAACAAAGACAATTCATCTATATATTTTACAACAGACATAAACGGCACATGGAATATATGGGAAATAAACCTGAAAGAAAATTACCCGAAACAGGTTACAGTATTTTCCGGAAATGTAATGAATTTCAAGGTATCTCCTGACGGGGAGAAAATAGCATTTCTCTCGGAAAAAGATGGCAGTGAAAAATACAATCTTTCCGTTACAGATTCCAGAGGAAGATCTGTAAAAACATTTACTGCAAAAGGAATTATCGAAATTACCGACATGGACTGGTGCCCTGACAGCGAAAGGATTGTCTGTATTGAAAAAATAGACAAAAAATATAATATCCATATAATTTCAACAGATACAGGTAGAGACGAACAGATAACAGATTCCGGGGAATTAAAAAGAGATGTCCGGTGGTCTCCCGACGGAAATCATATAGCTTTTTTTTCCATGACAGGCAAAAAAGAGGGACATATTGCCGTAATATCTCTTGAAGACGGAAATATATTAAATCTTACTCCCGACCTGAAAGGTGTAAATTCCTATCCCAGATGGTCTCGTGACGGTAAATCGATAGTATTCGTATCGGATAACGATAGTATAAAAAGGATCGGAATTACCTCTTTCCCCGGTGGAAACATAACATGGCTTCCAGTTGAAGAATATGAACAGAATCTTCCCGAATGGTCTCCTGACGGAAAGGAAATCCTCTATATTTCAAACAGGGAAGGGAATATGGATCTGAAGGTCTTTAATATTCCTTCACAGAAAAGCGAGAGAGCAGGATTTGCCGGCGGTGTTACATCGGGAGCTCAGTGGTCCCGTGACGGACAGAGTATTGCTTTCAGATATCACAGTTCCTCTATAGCTCCTGAAATCTTTGTCTCCTCTTCTGATAACAACATAAAAAGACTTACCTTTTCTGCTCCTTCGGGAGTAGATGAAAAAGAAATGGCAGAAGCAGAATTAATTTATTATAAATCTTCCGATAATAAAAAGATTCCTGCTTTTTTTTATAAACCGTCAGAAGGCGGTACTTATCCATGTCTGTTATGGCTTCATGGAGGCCCTGCGAACCAGCATTTTAACGGATGGAACCCCTTTATACAGCTTATGGTGTCCCGGGGCATAGCAGTTCTTGCTCCCAATATAAGAGGAAGTACGGGTCAGGGAAGAGATTTTGAGTATGCCCTTTACAGAAACTGGGGAGGCCCTGACCTGGACGATGTGATTTCTGCTGCGGCATATCTCCGTGGACTTGGTTTTATAGAGAAAATAGCCATAGGCGGAGGCAGTTACGGAGGATATATAACCATGATGGCTTCAGTCAAATATCCTGACCTGTGGACAGCAGGAATAAATGCAGTGGGGCCTGTAAATCTTGCCAGTTTTTATAAAAATACGACACGATGGATGAGAAATCTCCTCATAGATAAATATGGTTTCTCTGAGCCGGAAAGAGACGAAGCCTTTTATTATGACAGATCACCTGTTAATTTTATAGAACACCTGAAGGCTCACTTACTGTTGATTTATAACGAGAAAGATGTGAGAGTCCCCGTGTCGGAAATGGAGCAACTTGTGGGAAAACTGAAGAAATATGGCAAAGAATTTGAACTTTTTCTTTTTCATGATGAAGGCCATCGTGCTCTGAAATCAGAGAGTGATATGAAAAGATACAGTGTAATGTCGGACTTTCTTGTCAGGAAATTGATATGAAAAAAGAAACATGGAAACTTGAAGAAATAAGTGCAGATCTACTGTCAAAGGATTTATCATCCCGGAATATACATATAAGAGAAAAAGCCGAAGAAGCCTTAATAAAACTGGGAGACGCTTCTTTAGATTCCATCGAGAAAATAATAAAAGATGACTCGCCGGCTGTAGCAAAACTCGGAGCCATATCTGTATTGAAAGAAATAAAAAGTAAGAGATCTGTAGAGATTCTTCTTGAAGCTTTAAAAGATGCAAAGGTTCAGGTAAGAAATAAAGCCTGTGCGGTTATAGGTGAAATATCATCGGAAGAATCAATACCTTATCTGGTAGATATGCTGAAACTTGTGAGTCCTGATGTCAGAAAGAGCGCACAAAATGCCATCAGGCTCATAGGTATAAGAACTGTTCCTTTTCTTCTTAATTCCATCCTTGAAGGACATACAAGACAGATGCAGAGTGCGGAAGATATAATATTGTCTCTGGGAGAGGAAGTAATATATTTACTTATGGAAAAGACAGAAGAGAAAAATAACCTCATAAAAGCACTTTCTGTGGAACTGCTCGGAAAGTTAAAATGTGAAAAAGCACTGAAAAAAATCGTCTATCTCCTGAGACATGACAGATCGGTAATAGTAAAACAGGCCTGTATCAGATCACTCGGAGATATAGGTGATATATCTGTCAGAGAGGAAATACTCAGGTTTTTAGAGAATGATTCGATTTATTTGAGAGAAACAGCTATAGAAGCTCTGAGGAAGTTGAATCGTGAAAAGTGAAAAGTGAAAAGTGAAAAGTGAAAAGTGAAAAGTGAAGAGTGAAAAGTGAAAAGTGAAGAGCGAAAAGTGAAGGGTGAAAAGTGAAGGGTGAAAAGTGAAGGGTGAAAAGTGAAGGGTGAAAAGTGAAGGGTGAAAAGTGAAAGGTGAAGAGTGGAAAGTGAAGAGTGAAAAGTGAAAACTGGTAACTGATAACTGGTCACTGGTCACTGGTCACGACTCACTCCAATTAAAGAAAGGAATAAATAAAATATGAAAAAATCTTTTGAACTGGAAAGCAAATTCAAGGAATTAATAGAATGGATGCAGAAAAACCCGGATGAAGTAATAAAAGAACGCCACAGAGCTACGGAAAAACTCATAAAAAAAAGATGTGTCTACGGAGACAGTACCTTTCAGACAACCCTTGTTCCCATGTTTCTGAAAAAAGAATCCATGGAACTCATAGAAAAGACCTCTGAAATATTCGATTCTATGATAGATAAAATCATAGACCTGTATTTTCAGGATGAAACCATAAGGGATTATTTCCCCTATCATGAAATCCCTCAGGAGCTTGTCCATGCCGATCCGGGATATTTGAAAGCGACAATTCTGAACAGACTGGATATACTCTTTGACGGTAAAACCCTTAAATATATAGAATTCAATACGGACAATCCCGGCGGTAAAGGCTGGGTTGATATGTATGAAGATGTTTTTGCGGAACAGTCTTTCTACAGAGATATTATAGCTGATTTCGGCATAAGGGAAGAGAGAAAGATAACAAGAGGTCTCTTTAATGCAGCCATGAAATGTTTCAATGAATTTGCGGAAGAAGGAGAAAAACCGCGATGTGGTCTCGTGTCTTTCAGGGAAATTACCATGAAACAGGATGATGAAATAGTGAGGGATTTCTTTATAGAAAACGGTGTGGAGGCCAATATAATCGACCCGAGAGACCTGGAATTCCGTGACGGAAGACTCTACTCGAACGGTATTAAATTCAACCTCCTTATAAGATCCCTTAAAGCCCAGTTTTACCTGAGATTTCCCAGGGAAATGAAGGATTTCAAAAAATCCATTCTGAATAAAGGAGCCTGTCTTGTAAATTCATTCCGCTCCATCCTTGGTTCTGAAAAATCCCTTCTTTCTTTCCTATCAAATCACTTCAATCACCATTATTTCACCGAAGATGAAGTAAAATTCATAAAAGCCCATATCCCGTGGACGAGAAAACTGGATGAAACTGTAACCCTTTCCAAAGAAGGAGAAGAAATGAGTCTGAAGACTTATATACTGAAACATAAAGATGAACTCACTCTGAAACCTTCATGGGGCGCAGGAGGTTACAGGGTTTTAGTCGGAAAATCTACAGGTAAAGGAGACTGGGCAGATTGTCTGGAAGCGAATGTAGGTTCATCTGACTGGACAGTTCAGGAATATATTGAAATTCCCGAAACTGAAATACCTGTTATAAAAAATAATAAAATCGTTCTGGAAAAGAAATTCTTCAATCTCTCTCCCTATGTGTTCGGAGGAAAATATGTGGGTATGCTCGGAAGGGTGTCGGAAAAAGATGTTATAAACGTATCTGCCGGAGGCGGTGTTATACCGGTGTTCCCGTTGAAACATGAATGATGATGGACATATGGAGATAGATTTAAAGTAAGTATAGGAGTTTTCATTTTTAATGGCGTAAAATAAGGCTTTAGATGAAAATTAAGTAGAGGCAGTTTATCTAAATAATTTAAAAGTATAGGAGTTTTCATTTTTAATGGCGTAAAATAAGGCTTTAGATGAAAATTAAGTAGAGGCAGTTTATCTAAATAATTTAAAGATAGTTTCAGGATGACCTGTGCATTGCATGTACAGAAAATTTTGAGAAAAACCAGTAGAAAAGAGAAGAAAAGAATGGCCATAAGAAAATCAGAATTATACAGTTCCCTCTGGAAAAGCTGTGACGAGCTGAGGGGCGGAATGGATGCAAGCCAGTACAAAGACTATGTGCTGGTTTTGCTGTTTATAAAATATGTTTCGGATAAATATGAAGGTAAAAAAGATTCTATAATAGACATACCGGAAGGAGCCGGCTTTAAAGACCTGATAAAACTGAAAGGTCAGTCGGATATAGGGGATAGAATTAATAAAATAATCGGTAAACTTGCCGAAGCCAATGAACTCAAAGGAGTTATTACTGTTGCCGATTTTAACGATCCCGATAAACTCGGTAAAGGGAAAGACATGGTTGACCGTCTGTCAAACCTTATTTCCATATTTGAAAACCCGGCCCTGGACTTCAGCAGCAACAGGGCTGAAAATGATGACATACTCGGCGATGCCTATGAATATCTTATGAGACATTTCGCTACTGAAAGCGGCAAAAGTAAAGGCCAGTTCTACACTCCTGCAGAAGTATCGCGCATAATAGCAAAAGTCATTGGAATAAACCGGTCTAAAAGTCAGTCTGAAACGATTTATGATCCCACCTGCGGCTCAGGGTCACTGCTTCTGAAGGCTAATGATGAAGCCATAAAAGGAGTTACCATCTATGGCCAGGAGAATGACAATGCGACCCGCGCTCTTGCCGTCATGAATATGTGGCTCCACGGCAACCCGACTTCTGACATAAGGCAGGGTAATACCATAGCATCACCGCTTTTTACAGACGAAAGAACAGGTTATCTGAAAACTTTTAACTATGTAGTTGCAAATCCGCCTTTCAGTTACAAATCGTGGAGTAATGGCATTAACCCTCAACATGATGTGTATGAACGTTTTACCGGTTTTGGAATACCTCCCTCAAAAAACGGAGATTATGCCTTTTTGCTTCACATTATAAAATCTCTTAAAAGCAAAGGTAAAGGAGCCTGTATTCTTCCTCATGGCGTATTGTTCAGAGGAAATTCCGAAGCGGAAATCAGAACAAATATTATTAAAAGAGGCTATATTAAAGGCATAATCGGCCTTCCTCCAAACCTCTTTTATGGCACAGGTATTCCGGCCTGTATCATTGTTCTTGATAAGGAAAATGCCGGAGAGCGGAAGGGTATTTTCATGATAGACGCTTCAAAGGGTTTTATTAAAGACGGAAACAAAAATCGTCTCAGGGAACAGGACATTCATAAAATTGTAGATGTTTTTAACCGTTACCTTGAAGTTCCGAAGTACAGCCGTATGATATCACCGGAAGAAATAGAGAAAAACGAATACAATCTGAATATTCCCCGTTACATTGACAGCCAGGAAGCTGAAGATATCCAGGATATAGAAGCTCACCTGCTCGGAGACATTCCCGCCCGTGATATTGATGCTCTCAAAGACTACTGGGAGGTTTACCCGGCACTTAAACATGACCTGGTTATTCAGAATAACCGCCCTGGATATGTTAAATTAAAAATAGAGAAAGATAAAATAAAGTCAACTATATTCGACCACCCGGAATTTATTGCTTATAGTAAAGAAATGGAAAACACTTTTAACGTATGGGAAAAGAACACTGTTGATTACCTTAAACAGTTAGATAAAGGGGTAAGACCTAAAGATGTCATAGGACGTATATCTGAAACTATCCTCAATTCCTATCAAAACCTTCATCTGGTGGATAAATATGATGTATATCAGCATTTAATGAATTACTGGTCTGAAACCATGGAGGATGATATGTATGAACTCTCTGCTGATGGCTGGACTGCGGGAAACGAAGTCCTTCGCCTTACAAAAGAAGATAAGAAAGGTAAGAAAAAAGAAGTCGAAGGTATGGCAGGTCTTTCGGGAAGGCTTATACCGACTGACTTAATTATTGAGGTTTATTTCGGCAAAGAGAAAGCGTATATTGACGAAGTGGAAGCAGAAAAAGAGACTCTTATCGCAAAGATGGATGAACTCAGGGAAGAACACGGGGGAGAAGAAGGGCTTCTGTCGGAGGTAATGGATGATAAAGGGAAGATCAGCAAAAAGACCATTACAGCTCATCTTAAAGAAGTGAATAAAAAGCCATCGGAAAACAGGGAAGAACTGGCATTATTGAAGGATTATTCGGATCTGCTGGACAGAGAGAGTGAGCTGAAAGAGAAAATTAAACATGCATGGAAAGAGCTTGAAGTGAACGTTGTAAAGAAATACCCGGCACTGACAGTTGAAGAAATAAAAAATATAGTTGTAGAAGAGAAATGGATGAAGAGCTTAAACAAAGCTGTTCATACAGAGGCAGAGCGTATCAGTCAGAGACTCACAGGGAGAATAAAAGAACTGGCAGAACGGTATGAGACTCCTTTACCTGAGATGGAGAAGGCAGTTGAAGAACTGGAAGAGAAAGTAAATGCTCATCTGGAAAGAATGGGGTTTGTATGGAATTAATAATTCCTCATTACTCAAAAGAATTTGCAGGTATGGCCAAGGGTATAAATGTTTGCATGGAAGTAATAATTCTTCATTACCCGAATGACATGGATTAATGCTTGCCATTATATTTTTTAAAATCTGCATCTTCAGCATAACTTGTTTAATCCGCAAACAAAACAATCATAGCGAAGGCGAAAAGACCTGGATACAGTTGTCGCTGTCATTTGAATTATAGACTTTTTTACCCCTCTGTGATAAAATTTAAATAGAGGAGAATTTATGGATAAGGGGTATTTATTTTGCAGAAAAAAGACTCAGGGAAAAAACGAAGAGGAAAGAAAAAAGACGAACCCTATCAGAAATATGATAGAGCTTTTCAGGCAATTTTTGATGAATTCCGGGAAGATATTGGAATAGAATCTAAAAAAGATTATCAATCAGATGAAAAATGGCAATATAAAAGGCCAGATACAGTAATTATTCTGGAAGATAATTTTGATTACAGTAAATTAACTGATAAAACCTTTCCCTGTCTTAAAGAATGGAATACTCTGGAATTTAAAAGCTGTGAGGAAAAACTGGTTGTTGAAGATATACCGAAATATATAGCAAACGGCAATCTTCTTGCAAGGCAGATGCTCTTACACAGAAAAGAAGCAGGGTTAAAATCGATAAAAGATTATGTAACAGTTATAATGATTTCTTCCAACAGTGTATCGGAAGATATAATATCAGACTTTGAACAATCAGAGTTCGGAAAAGGTTTTTATATTTTTGCCGGAATTAATTATTTTCCTGTATATCTGATAGTAATACACGATCTTGATATAATAAAGTCGAATTATCCATTGCTTTTACTTGGGAATGCAGATAAACAGGAAGAATTATGGAAGCAGTTGATTGAAGATATAAAGAAAGAATTAAACGCAAAGAATTCAGAAAAATTATGGAGTTACCTGAGTTTCTCGATAGAAAATCAGATATTTCAGATAAAGGAGGATGAAACTATGAAGAAACTAAAGGAACTTTCTGAAGAAAATGAAAGTATAAATAAATTTTTTGATGATGAATTCTTAGGTAAAATTTTACGCAATAAAGATGATGATAGTATAAATCGCCTCTTTGATGATGAATTTTTAAAAAAAGTTTTAGTTAAAAAAGGCAAAGATTTTCTGGTAAGTATATTAACAGAACTTGGAGAAGAAGAAGTAACAGGAATATTAGAAAAAATCAGAAAGAGTAAAAAATGACCGGGATAAGAGGATTTATATGAGAATCGTGAAGGGTGAAGAGAGGAAGAGTTTTTCAATGGCAGCGGTGCCGGTGCAATAAGTCTAATTATGAAACAGGCTGTTTCACAATTAGAAAATATGAAACGACAATCACTAATGGGTTTAATCAACCTGGTACCAAGTCTGTACCAGGTCTGTACCAAGTTGATTATAGAAAAAGAAGAATTTCATAAGATTCTTACTTCTTTTGAACAACCAGTAAATATAAATGAACTTATGAAGAATTTTCCACTTAAAGAAAAATCATGTCGTGCTATTAATAAGGTTGCAGATATACTGGTGGAATTTATGAAATAAATCAAGTAAAAAAATCCTGTTAATCCTTTAATCCTGAAAATCCCGGTTCAGACAGAAAGGGAAATACAAATGACAATAAGTAAGATACCTGATGGATATAAACAGACTGAGGTGGGTGTAATACCTGAAGATTGGGAGGTTAAAAAGCTTGCTGATTGTTGCTCTAAAATTACAGATGGAACCCATGATACTCCCAAGCCCACTAAAAATGGTATTCCGTTTTTGACAGCTATCCATGTGAAAAATAATTTTATAGATTTTCATAGTTGCTATTATTTACCTCAAAATATACATAATGAAATTTATAAAAGATGCAATCCAGAGTTTAGCGATGTTTTAATGGTGAATATTGGGGCTGGTATTGCAACTACAGCATTGGTAAATGTTCATTATGAATTTAGTTTAAAAAATGTTGCCCTTCTTAAACCAGATAAAATAATTTTAATTGGTTCTTACCTGAATTATTTTCAATCATTTTTTAAAAAAAGAATAATAAGTTCTATTTCCAGTGGTGGGGCACAGCCTTTTCTGTCATTAAAACAAATTAGCGAAATTTTAATTGCGTTGCCCAATAAAATAGAACAATCCGCCATAGCCAACGCCCTCAGTGACACAGATTCCCTCATAAACAGCCTGGAACAGCTCATAGCAAAAAAGAGAGCCATAAAACAGGGGGCTATAGAGGAACTTCTGACTGGTAAAAGACGTCTGCCGGGGTTTAGTGGGGAGTGGAAAACTATTATGTTAGGTGAAATTTTCGAATTTAAAAATGGCTTAAACAAAGAAAAACATTTTTTTGGTAAGGGAACACCAATTGTAAACTATATGGATGTTTATAAAAAACGTGGAATAACTTCTAAAGATTTACTTGGAAAAGTAACTTTGTCAAAACAAGAAATTAAAACTTACGAGGTTAGAAAAGGGGATGTACTTTTTACAAGAACCTCCGAAACAGTTGATGAAGTTGGTGTTTCATCTGTAATGCTCGAAGATGTTAAAGATACAGTTTTTAGTGGATTTGTGTTAAGAGCAAGGCCAATAAATGACAGATTAGATATCTATTTTAAAAAATATTGTTTTTCAACTACCAAAGTTCGTAACGACATTACATCAAAAAGTTCTTATACTACAAGAGCTTTAACAAACGGTAGATTACTTTCTAATGTTAAAATTATAGTCCCCCCAACAAAAGCCGAACAAACCGCCATAGCCGAAATCCTCTCCGACATGGACACAGAAATAGAATCCCTGGAGCAAAAACTGGAAA
>JBEHWO010000002.1:0-73173 GCA_040217695.1 Vulcanimicrobiota bacterium
AAGAAGACGTAAAAGGTGCGTCTTTCCGTATAAAAGTCAGAGACGTAGGTATACACAAATTTACTGTCAATGCAAAGGGAAGCTCTATGGGTGATGCCATAACAAAGGAAATAGAGGTAGAGCCTTACGGGAAAAAATATGTTCTCTATAAAGGTGATATGATAACGGGAAAGGGCGGAAGTACAACACTCACAATACCGGGCAATGCAGTATCAGGAGGGAGTAATATTCTCCTTACAGTATATCCGAGACCTTTCTCTCAGATTGTAGAAGGTCTTGACAGTGTATTCTCCACTCCATCAGGATGTTTTGAACAGACTTCTTCCACTACCTATCCCAATGTACTTGCCCTTGATTATTTAAGGAAAACAAAACAGTCTTCCCCCGAGATCGAGAGAAAAGCCAATGCTTATATAAATCAGGGTTACCAGATGCTTCTCGGTTACGAAATACAGGGAGGAGGTTTTCAGGTCTGGGGAGAAGCACCTGCAACAAAGGTTTTGACTGCCTATGGCATAATGGAATTTACCGATATGTCGGAAGTATATCAGGTAGATACTGCCGTCATTGAAAGGGCGAAAAAATGGCTCCTTTCCGTAAGAGAACCTGACGGAAGCTGGACTCCTGACGCACAGTTCGCCCATGCGGAACAGTGGGGAACAATTCAGTCAAACAACATACCTTCCACTGCATATATTACATGGGCTCTCGCAGAAGCAAACTGTAAAGACGAACTGTCTGACTCAATAGCATATCTGAAAAAAAATCTTGGACAGATTGACAATCCCTATATACTTGCCCTCTGTGCCAATGCATTCCTTACGGTAAATCCTTCAGACAGTGAAGGTTTAAAGATTCTGGAGAAACTTGACGGATTGAAAAAGTCAGAGGAAGGTGCTGTATACTGGGAGTCAAATTCTCTCTATTCTTCCGGAACACCGGCACAGATAGAAACGACTGCTCTTATTATATACGGCATGTTAAAAGCAGGCATTTATCCCGAAACTACAACAAAAGGGCTGAATTTTATAGTCAGATCAAAGGATCATTACGGCCTCTGGCAGTCAACTCAGGCGACAATCTTTGCAATGAGAGCTTTAATGATGTCTCAGACAGGTATAAAATCAGATAAATTAGATGTCACTGCCGATATACTCATTAACGGACAGAAGGCAGATTCCTTTGAAGTAGATGAGAAAAACCAGGACGTATTTCAGCAGTTTGATCTGAAGAAATATGTAAAAACAGGTGATAATAAGATAGAGATTGCCATGAAAGGTGAAGGAACTATTGCCTATCGCGTGGCAGGTATTTATTATCTTCCATGGGCAGGGGAAAAAGCTGCAGGGAAAGAGCTTTCCATAAATCTCGCCTATGATAGGACAGAAGTAAAAACATCTGATTACATCACCTGTAAGGTAGATGTGAAAAATCTCAGGACTTCCTATGCACCTATGGTCATGATAGAAGCAGGCATTCCTCCGGGATTTGATGTAATGACAGAGGATCTGGAGAAAATGGTAGAGAAACATACTGTATCCAAGTATGAAACCTTCAAAGGTAAAGTGGTTCTATACCTGAACGGTCTGGATAAGGGTAAATCCTTCAGTGGTTCTTACAGACTACTTGCCAGAATTCCTCTGAAGGCAAAAACACTGCCCGGAATAACCTATCTTTATTATAACCCGGAAATAAATTCAGTATGTGCTCCTGTGACATTTGAGGTTTTATAAATGAAGAGTGAATAGTGAGTGGTGAGCAGTGAGTGGAGAAATTATCCTGTCACTCACTGCTCACTATTTTTCACTTGCAGATAAAGATAATATCTGATAAAATTTAATTATCGTGACTGGTGACGCGTCACGCGTTACGTGTTACCAGTCACGCTTCTAATTACTCAATCCGGTATTTTCCCCATATATTATTATCAAAACAACTTCAAAAGGAGAAGTCTATGTCAGACATTCCCGGCTACTACAGTTTGAATAAAATATATGAAAGTAAAAGAACGTCTGTATACAGAGCTATTCGCAGTAAAGACAACCTCCCTGTCATACTCAAACTGTTAAACAGAGATTACCCTTCCCGGGAAGAACTTACAGAATACAAATTTGAATATGAACTTACTTCCGGATTAAATTTAAATGGTGTAATAAAATCTCTGGAACTTCTGCCATATAAGAACAGCCTTATAATAATCTTTGAAGACTTCGGCGCTGTATCATTGAAAAACTTTATGGAAACCGGAGGTTTTACATTAAAAGAATTCTTTTTACTGGCATCCGGAATTACCGGTATTTTATCAAATTTATATGACGAAGGTATCATTCACAGAGACATCAATCCCGGTAATATTGTGTTCAACCCTGATACAGGAGAGATTAAGCTTATAGATTTCGGTCTTGCCAGAAAGTTTTTCGGCAGGATAAAAAGTCAGAAAATAGAAGGTAATCCTCTTTACATTTCTCCCGAACAGACGGGAAGAGTCAGTCGTCCTACCGATTATCGAACGGATTATTATTCTCTCGGAGCAGTTTTTTATGAAATTTTAACGGGGAAACCTCCTTTTTCCGGCAGTGATTTAATGGAATTAATACATGCCCATATTGCGCAATCCCCTGTGCCTCCATGTCTCTTAAACAGGAATATTCCGGAGGTTCTATCAGATATAATAATGAAACTTATGGCAAAAAATCCTGAAGATCGTTATAGAAGTCCATGGGGACTGAAAAAAGATCTTGACGAATGTCTCAATCAATTAGAAAAAACCGGGAAAATAGAATCTTTTCCCATTGGAGTTCAGGACATACCGTCAAGGCTTTTCATACCTGAAAAGTTATATGGAAGAGAAAAAGAAATCAATATGTTACTTGATAGTTTTGAAGTAATATACAGTGGCGGAAGAGAAATGATATTTATTTCAGGCCCTCCCGGCATCGGAAAAACCAGTCTCTTTAGAGAAATTTACAGACCTGTAAGTGACAGAGGGGCATATATAATTTCAGGTAAATTCGAACAATTTGAAAGAGTTACCCCTTATTCGGCCATAGTTCAGGCACTGCAGGAACTGATTGATAATATACTCACAGAAAATGAGGCAGAGATTTCTCTCTGGAAGAGAAAACTCATGGCAGTCATTGGCCATAACGGACAGATTATTATTGATATTCTTCCCAGGCTGGAGCTTATTATCGGGCCTCAGCTGGCAGTAGAGGAAGTAAGTTCTGTGGAAACCCGGAATCGTTTCAATCAGGTCTTTGAAAATTTTATCAGAATATTCTGCCATAGTTCCCATCCTCTTGTTATATTTTTAGATGATCTTCAGTGGGCAGACAGTGCTTCACTGAAACTCATAGAGAGCATGATGACAGATAAAGAAATAAAATATTTATTTCTTACATGTGCTTATCGTGATGATGAGATTGAGCATGCTCATACTCTGAACAGGACTGTAGATATATTGAAAAAATCCGTTAAAATCAAAGAGATTTATCTTAATTCCCTGGATATTGAAGATATTACTCAATTAATCTCAGATACCATTTATGCCGGAGGGGATCATGTCAGAGAGCTATCAAAAATGATAAAGAAAAATACAGAAGGAAATCCTTTCTTTATAAAACAATATTTAAAGACTCTTTATGACAAAAAACTTCTCTTATTTAATACCGATAGCAGATGCTGGCAATGGGATCCTAATAGAATTAAAGAGATAGTGACCGAGAATGTAGCTGAACTGATGATACAGAAGATTAAAAACCTTCCTTCTGAAACGAAAGAAGTTCTTATGGCATCTGCCTGCCTTGGTAACACCTTTGATTTAATCACATTATCCGTTATATACGAAAAAACACTTTCTGAAATTTCCTGTTCTCTATTGCCTGCTATTGAAGAAAGCCTTATACTACCGGTTTCTGACCTTGAATTTGAAGACAGAGAAAATATTCTGTCAAAAACACTTTATAAAAATTATAAATTTCTTCATGACCGTATTCAACAGTATGTCCATTCACTTACAGAAGAGTATGAAAAAAAGAAACGTCACCTTCGTACAGGGAAGCAGCTTTTTTACAATCTATCCGGCCAGGAGCCTGACAGAAGACTTTTCGAGATAGTTGATCACTTAAATGCTGCAAAAGAACTTATAACAGAAGAGAAGGAAAAAATTGAATTTATAAGATTAAATCTTATGGCAGGAAAAAAGGCAAAAAAATCCATTGCTTACAGGGAAGCACTGAAATACATAAAGCAATGTTTTGAAACCTTACCTGATAACATATGGACAGATTATTATGAACTGGCTTTTGACCTGTATAGGGAAGGTGCAGAGATTGAATATTTTAACGGCCATTATGACGAATCACAGAAATTAATTAAATTTGCCTTTACCAGGAGTAAAACACCTTTTGAAAAGGCAGAGTTGTATTCTCTTCTTCTTGTACAGCTTACCATAATGGCAGAGCACGACGAAGCAATTCATACAGGCATAAAAGCACTGTCTTTACTTGGCATTGACCTGCCGGAGACAGAACCGGAACAGGCTATTGATAAAGAGATAAGTATTATAAATAATAATCTTGGAGACAGATCCATCGCTTCCCTGATTGATATGCAGATTATGACAGACGCCGGAAAAAAACAGGTTATAAAATTACTTTCTTATATGGCCGGCCCTGCATACTATACGAATAAAAAACTGTTCTGTCTGATTGCAGGCAAAATAGTAAGTCTGTCTCTTAAATACGGCAATATTTCCGAATCCTGCACAGGTTATTCCATGTATGGTATGGTGCATAATTCTGTTTTCGAAAATTATAAAACCGGTTATGACTTTAATCTTCTTGCAATGAACTTATCTGAAAAATTCAGAGCCCCTGCTCAGAGATGTATAGTTTCAAATATATTCGGTAACTTCATTTTTCACTGGGTAAGACCTCTTAAAGAAAAAGACACAATTAATATTGAAGGATACAGGGCAGGGCTTGAAGGAGGAGAGATGGAGTTTGCAGGTTACTGCCTCTGTCACAGAGGAGAAGATTATTTTTATACCGGCAATAAATGCCTTAAAGATATGATTTCAGATATAACGGATTATATACATTTTGCAGAGAAAACTGCTAATAAAATGGCTATAGCCATTCTTACATGTCTGACCATAATAATTACAAATTTGAGCGGTTTTACGAAAGACAGATTATCTTTTGATACAGAGGAAATAAGAGAAGAAGAATTTATGGATGACTGTCACAGGAATAAAAATCATCGGGTTTTATGCGAGTATTATACTTTAAAAGCACAGATTCTTTATCTTTACGGTAAAACTCAGGAAGCATTTACTTATATAATAAAAGCGAAAGAACTCTCGGAATACATATGGGGTCTTTTTATTTCTGCAGAATATAATTTTTATTATTCCCTTATTCTGGCTGATTTATATGACATGTGTGATGAAGAAAGAAAAAAAGAATATGAAGAAGAGATTAAAATAAATCAAAAACAGATGAGAATATGGGCAGATAATTGTCCTGAAAATTTTCTTCATAAATATCTCCTTGTAGAAGCAGAAATGGCCCGCATATCGGGCCACACGGTAGAAGCAATAGATTATTACACAATGGCAATCAATCTGGCGAAAGAGCATGAATTTATTAAAGATGAAATACTGGCACAGGAAAGGGCCGGAAAATTCTGGGATAAGAGAGGTAATAAAGATTATGCCTGCCTTCATTTGAAAAAAGCCTTTTATGGATATTCCATCATGGGTGCCATGAGTAAAATTGAACATATGAAAGAAAAATACAGAGAATATTTAAGCGAAAGGTCTCAGAAAAAAACTCCTGACGCAGAAATACTTTCTTTTTCATCATCTTCTTCCGAATTACTGGATTTAGGAACAGTTACAAGGGCATCTCACATAATTTCAGGAGAGATTGTTTTAGAAAACTTGATCAATAAAACCATGGTTTTATTGATAGAACATTCAGGTGCTCAAAGAGGGTTTCTTATTTTAGAAAATGACGGAATACTTAAAGTGGAAGCTCAAATTGAAGGAGACAAACATACGGTCATAAAATCCATAGACCTTAAAGAATGCGACAATATTTCAGTAAAAATTGTGACCTATGTAGAAAGAACGAGAGATACTTTTATTCTCAACGATGCTTCCAGAGAAGGAAATTTTATCAATGATCCTTATATTCTGAGAAATAAGATCAAATCTCTTCTCTGTATGCCCCTCATTCATCAGGATAAATTGACAGGAACTCTGTATCTTGAAAACAATATAATGTCAGGCATATTTACAGAGAATAAAATAGAAATGTTAAATATCCTTTCGTCACAGCTTGCTACATCCATTGAGAATTCAAAACTTTATAGAAGGCTCGAAGAATACAACAGAACTCTCGAACATAGAGTAACGGAAAAGACTGCGGAATTAAAAGAAGCAAAAGAAGCTGCTGAAGCGGCCAATAAGGCAAAGAGCAAATCCCTTGCCGAATTAAAAGATAGAGAATCCTATCTGGAACTACAATTCAACAGAATGCCACTGGGCTGTATTGTGTGGAATAAAAATTTCACCATCAGAAGCTGGAACCCTGCTGCGGAAAAGATATTCGGCTACTCTTCTGAGGAAGCAACAGGCAGAAATATTACTGACCTTCTTTTGCCGGCAGATATAAAAGAAGATATGTATAATATCAGTAACAGGCTGTTGAAAGGTGATATGACAGCCAGCAGTGTCAATGATAACATAACTAAACATGGAAACAGAATTATCTGTGAGTGGACAAATACACCACTTATAGACAGTGAAGGGAATGTTCATGGCGTCATTTCTATGGTTCAGGATATTACGGAACGAAGAAGGGCAGAGGAATCACTATGCCGGAGTGAAGATAAATTCCGCACTATATTTGAAAGTAACTCTGCGGCAATGGCAATTATTGAACCTGATACGACCATATCGATGGTAAATGACGCTTACTGTCAGATGAGCGGTTATAAGAAAGAAGAAGTTATCGGAATGAGCTGGACAGAGCAAATACCGCCGGAAGATCTTGAAAGGATGAAAGAATATAACCGGCGAAGACTCATAAACCCGAAAGACGCTCCTGAAAAATATGAATTTACCTTTTATAGAAAAGATAGTGAAATAAGACATGCTTTGATGTCAGTTGCCGTGCTTCCGGAGATAAAAAACATAATAGTATCCTTTACCGATATTACCGAGCGCAGACAGGCAGAAGAAGCTCTGAGACTGAGTGAGGCAAAGTACAGGAATCTTTTCCAGAACGCCCCCATTGGTATATTTCATTCAACAATAGATGGGCGATTCATAAGAGTAAATCCGGAACTGGTCAGGATGCTTGCCTATTCGTCGCCGGAGGAATTGATTTCCTGCGTATCAGATATGAATACCCAGATTTATGCAGACATGCAAAAACGTTCGAAGATTATAGAGCTTATGTTAAAACAGAATGACTGGATTCATGACGAAATCAGATGGCGCCGAAAAGACGGAAACATTATCATAGCAGATTTTATCGGTCGTAAAGTAACTAACAGGGATGGTAACATAACATATCTGGAAGGATTTATTCAGGATATTACTGCCCGTAAACAGATGGAAGAAGAACTTTCTGAAAGTGAAGAAAGATGGCGTACAATAATTAATACTTCTCCCGATGGCATAGCTTTTGTAACAATAGACGGTAAAGTTAAATTTATGTCAGACAGATTACTTGTCATGCACGGCTATGATTCTTTAGAGGAAGTAACAGGAAGAAATATGTTTGAATTCCTTGATATAACATATCATGAAAAAGCCATGACTCTTCTTCAGGAAATGCTGAAAGGAAACTATACAGGTTTCAGTGAATATCTTCTTATCAAAAAAGACGAAACCAGATTTTTTGTAGAAATCAATGCTGAAGTTATAAGAGACAGAGAAGGAAATCCTGTTAACATATTCTTCATAGAACGTGATATTACGGAGAGAAAAAAGTTTGAACATGCACTTATTGAAGCACGTATTGCTGCGGAAGAGGCAGATCTTGCTAAAAGCTTATTCCTTGCAAATATGAGCCATGAACTGCGCACTCCCCTGAATGCAATACTGGGCTATGCCCAGTTATTCCAGCAGGATACACAATTATCAGAAGACTATAAACGGGGCATAAATATCATTGAAAAAAGCGGCAAACATCTCCTCAAGCTGATCAATGACATACTTGACCTTGCAAAAATAGAAGCAGGAAAAATTGAACTGGAAAAAGAACATTTTAAACTGAAGAATTTATTACACTTTGTTGAAGAGTTGATTAAAGTCAAATCAAAAGCTAAAGAACTGATTTTCAATACACAGTATTCCGAAGATCTGCCTTTCTATGTGGAAGGAGACAAAAAAAAGCTAAGCCAGACATTAATCAATCTCCTTGATAATGCTGTTAAATTTACTCAAAAGGGAAGCATTACCTTCAGAGTAGAAAAACAGAAGGGGAAAATAATGTTCTCTGTAGAAGATACAGGTCCCGGTATACCGGAGGAAAGCCTTGAAGAAATATTTTCACCTTTCACGCAGCTGGGAGACCATCTCAGAAAAGCCGAAGGAACAGGGCTGGGACTTACTATAACACGGAATCTGATTAAACTGATGGGAGGAAAACTGAAGGTAGAAAGCCTTTATGGTAAAGGCAGTAAATTCCGGTTCGAAATAGAACTTCCCGAAATATCCGGCCTTAACTATTATCAGGTAAGTAATGAGGATATAATCACCGGATATAAAGGGAGAAAAAGAAGGATTCTCGTTGTTGACGATAAATTTGAAAACAGGATGGTTCTGTCTGACATATTAAACAGATCGGGATTTTATGTAGAAGAAGCGGAACTCGGCATAGAATGTCTGGAGAAATTAGACAGTTTCAGGCCGGATCTGATTTTTATGGACTTAATTATGCCCCATATGGATGGCTATGAAAGTACCAGAAAAATCAGGGAAAATAACGCATATAAGGAGATAAAGATTATTGCCATATCGGCAGGTAAATTGGATAAACCTGTTAACGAACTCATAGAGATTGGATTTGATGACTGGATTACAAAACCATTTCTTTACAATGATTTATTTACCATATTAATGAAACATCTCAGACTGGAACCGGAATATAAAAAAGAAGAAGAAAAATTTATACTTCCTCCCGCTGAATTAATAGAACATTTATATAACATGTCTATGGGAAGTAATTTTAAGCTTATAAGGCAGGAGCTGGAGAAAATTAAAGATTTAAATAAAGATTATATGGCTTTTTACAGAAAAATTAAAGAACTGGCCGATGGTTTCGAGATAGAGAACATGAGGAGTTTACTGGAAACATATCTGGAGGCAGTGAAATGAAAGACAATATTATTGAAGGTTCAAAAATTTTGATTATTGATGATCAACCGGGGAATTTAGGCATACTTTTTGATTATCTGGATATGTTTAATGCAGAGATCATACTGGAACAGAACACTGAAATTGCTCTAAAAATCGCTGAAAGTAAAAAACCTGATCTTATACTCCTTGATATTATAATGCCTGAAATGAATGGTTTTGAAGTCTGTAAAAAGTTAAAGGAACATATAAAAACAAAGGACATTCCCGTTATTTTTATGAGTGCTCTCAACGATACTGATAGTATTGTAAAGGGCTTTAATGCCGGAGGGGTAGATTATATAGTAAAACCTGTACGTCAGGAAGAGGTAATAGCCAGAATTACAAACCATTTAAGGATTATTCGCGCAGAACATGAACTCAGAGAAAAGGCAAAACATGATTGTATGACCATTATGGCAGGAGGAATATGTCATAATTTTAACAATATCCTCATGGGAATAATGGGACGTGCAGAACTCAGTCTGCTGGATCTTCCCGAAGATTCGCCTGTGGCATATAATAATCGGATTATTGTAAATCTCTGTGAACGTGTGTCCGGTATGACTAGAAAAATACTTGATTATTCAGGACATGGTCGATTTATGCCGGAGAGAACAGATCTTTTTACTATGGTTAAAGAAGTGTCTGAATTATTAAACATATCTGTTTCTAAAAAAATATTATTAAAATACGATTTAGCGGCAGATCTTCCGGTACTTCAGATTGACAGGGATCTTATAAGTCAGAGCCTTATAAATCTTGTTACCAATTCCTCTGAATCTATCGGAGACAATGAAGGGACTATTACCGTAAAAACAGGTTCCATGGTGTGTAATAGAGAATACCTGTCGTCATGTCATATTAAAGGAGACCACAGAGAAGGACTTTATGTATATCTGGAAGTAAAAGATACAGGATGCGGTATAGAAGAAGAGAATCTGAATAAGATTTTCGATCCCTTTTTCAGTACAAAATTTACCGGCAGAGGTCTCGGACTTGCCGCAGTTTACGGAATCATTAAAAATCATAAAGGAACAATAAAAGTTGAAAGTAATTCAGAAAAAGGAACATGTATAAAATTACTTTTCCCCGTTAAATAATTATTTGACTTTGTCATACGTTTTGTGTATACCTCTGTTAAATCCTTATTTCATGGTAAGTTTACACAAAATATCTAACAGTATCAATTATTTTCTGTCATGATTTAACCACACGGTAAGCTGCGGGAAAGCAATGAAAATGCCTTTCGAATAAAATTCATTTTTTATTCTTAAAAACAGCTCTCTCTTCATCTGCCATTGTTCGCTCGGCGCAGTTTTAAGGAGCATACGGAGTTTTACTGACGATTCAGCCAGTTCATTTACTCCGAGCATTACAGGATCTTCAAGTATTTTCTCAGGATGATCTTCTTTCAATTTCTTTCCCGTGGCAATCATAATATCCATTGCATGTTTCAAATCCGTATCATAGGCGACACCTATGATACAATCAATCTGGCTCCAGGTAGAAGAGAAATTTTCCACGGCACGGATAGAAGAATTTGGCATTGTAATAAGAGATCCTCCCATATCGCGAATTCTGGTAATTCTCATATTAAAATACTCCACTGTTCCCGTAAAATTACCAGATCTGATAACATCTCCCACGGCGAATTGATCCTCTATGACAATAAAAGTACCTGCTATAACATCTTTAAGGAGATCCTGTGCGGCAAGGCCAATTCCTACACCGATAATTCCCGCTCCTGTAAGGCCTGTGGCAAGATCCACATGGAGTGATTTGAGAAAAAGCAATCCACCGATAATATAAATACCTGCTCTGAAAAACATAGCAATAACCAGTCTATACATTGTAATCCTGTGTGCTGCCCTTGCATCTTCTACTATTTCATGTCCTCTGAGTTTTTTCGCAAGATCAAAATAATGCTTTATAAAAATATCCAGAGGTTTTGCAAGTATATTGATTATTACAAGTATAACAGACAGTGTCAGAGCCGGATTTAAAATATAATCTCCAATACCTTTCGCCCAGGAACGGCTCGTAGGGAAAACCCAGAATATATAGGAAAGAACCATAAGCCATATAAGAAATACAGCAAAGTAAGCAGGCCTCTTAATCCATCTGTGCCATATAATGACAGAGATTACAGAGATCAGTATTCCCGTAATAATAGCTATTACAGAATCTCTGAAGGCTTCTCTTGCGTAGTCTTCACTTTTTTCCTTTAATGCAGTTTCCAGGCCATGTTCAAGTTCATCACGCCACAGTGCGGCGAGCTGGCTTACAGAGGTTTTGTTATAAGAAGCATCGTTATTTGTGATAGAAATAAGGTATACTCCTTCACTTTCAAGGACAGGTGTACCGTCAACAGTGTTGACTTTAACAAAAGGAGTTGTTTTTGTCCTTTCCAGGACTTCTTCCAGCCTTTTTTCAAGGATATATGCCCTTTCTGAAGCGCTCAATCCTGAATCTGAATAGATTTTAAATAGAGGTCTGTAATAGAGCATAACAGTTGCTTCGTCAGTTATCCGCGTAGCAGAAGGTAAAGGAGTAGAAGGAACAGGTATCTGAGTCGATACAGGTACAGGAGGTAAAATAACAACAGGTGTTTGAGTGGCATGAGGTTTTGAAGATGGATGAGCAGATGGCGATGGATTGTTCGGCTCATTTTCTGGCTGAGAAGGAACAGAACTTTCCCGGGCCATTACAGAAAAAAAGCAGAGAGAGAAAAGTATTATTATTAAAATTATTATAAATTTTCTATGGAACTTCATAGAAAGAAATTCTTCTAAAATAAATATTTTTCCTGCTAAATCTTTAATATTCCCATTTTCAGAGAGAGGAACTGGCAGAAGAGATTATAAAGCTGATTTTACTTAAAAAAATAATAAATATGAGAGAAAGGAGGTATAAAGAACTTCTATTGATACCACATAATGACAGACTGATATATACCAAAGTATAACTTCACACAAACTATTCACTGTTTTTTCAGTCAAATTACCTATACTAAAGGATATATTTCTTTATTTCCAATAAGCTGTATAATATATTTACTGACCTAAGCATAAGCATGTAATAAAATTTTTTCCTCCCGTTACGCGTCACGCGTCACGAGAGCAGTTATGTATTATTTATGCTCACCTCAGTAATAAAACGATAGTGGGGAATTTTTTATCGGAGAATAATCAGGTAAACTATAATAAAATAAAGGAGATGCTCGTTATGGCTCAAAAAACCCATGCAAATGAAGAAAAAAGACTTAAAGAAACAAAAGAAAAAAAGATACCATGGAAAAAATGGGGGCCCTATCTTTCAGATAGGCAGTGGGGTACTGTAAGGGAAGATTACAGCAGTGACGGAAATGCCTGGGATTATTTCCCCCATGATCAGTCCCGCTCCAGAGCATACAGATGGGGAGAAGACGGACTGGGAGGCATAAGTGATGAAAGACAGAACCTCTGTTTTGCCCTTGCCCTGTGGAACGGACAGGATGGGATAATCAAGGAAAGACTCTTCGGCCTCACAAACAGCGAGGGAAACCACGGAGAAGATGTAAAGGAATATTATTATTACCTTGACAGCACTCCAACCCATTCCTACATGAAATACCTCTATAAATATCCCCAGGATCCTTTCCCCTATGGACAGCTTATCAAAAAGAACAGGGAACTTACAAGACATGATTTCGAATATGAACTCATAAATACAGGAGTTTTCGACAGAAACCGTTATTTTGATGCCTTTGTGGAATATGCCAAAAAAGACCCGGAGGAAATCTTAATAAAAATTACCATTCATAACAGAGGAGATATGGAGTGGACTCTCCATGTAATGCCCACTCTATGGTTTCGGAATACATGGTCATGGTCTCAAGGTGCAGAGAGGCCGGAATTGAAAGAAGTAAAATCTTCTGTCATTAAGGCTTCCCACCCGGAACTTGGTGACAGGTACCTATACTGTGAAGGCTCTCCTGAACTTCTATTTACGGAAAATGAGACGAACATGGAGCGTATCTTCAACAGAAAGAGCAGAACTCCCTATGTAAAAGACGGAATAAATAATTATGTAGTCTACGGAAAAAAAGAGGCAGTAAATCCGCAGAAAAGAGGGACAAAAGCATCACCTTACTATGTCCTCAAAATAGCTCCCGGCAAGGCATCTGTCATAAGATTATGTCTCTCTGATAAAGGTCTTTCAGATTCTGGTAAAATATTTGAAAATTTTGAAGATATAATGAAAACCCGTGTGGAAGAAACAGATGAATTTTATGAAACCATATCTCCTCCATCTCTTACGAAAGATGAAAAGAACGTAATGAGACAGGCTCTTTCCGGAATGCTCTGGTCAAAACAGTTCTTCAATTTTGATCTTGATACATGGCTCAAAGAACATGGAGTGGATCCATTTAAGACCTTAAAAGCCTCGGGGGTAAGAAACAGCGAATGGCATCATATGATAAATGAAGATGTTGTATCCATGCCTGATAAATGGGAATATCCCTGGTATGCAGCATGGGATCTGGCCTTTCATACACTCGCCCTCGGCATGGTAGATATTGATTTTGCAAAAAGCCAGCTTGCTCTGATGCTGAAAGAAACCTATCTTCATCCCCATGGACAGATACCTGCCTATGAATGGAATTTCAGTGATGTAAATCCTCCGGTACATCCCTGGGCAACTATTTATCTCTACAGAATGGAAAAGGAACTTCATGGCAAAGCAGATATAA
This sequence comes from Vulcanimicrobiota bacterium, assembly GCA_040217695.1. Lineage (GTDB taxonomy): Bacteria > Vulcanimicrobiota > SpSt-956 > SpSt-956 > JAKJGF01 > CALARM01. The sequence goes on from JBEHWO010000002.1 coordinate 14,148, forward strand.
ATTTCTTAAAACAGATGTTCACAAAACTTACATTAAACTTTTCCTGGTGGGTTAATAAAAAGGACAGAGGAGGAAGGAATATTTACGAAGGAGGCTTCCTGGGCCTTGATAATATAGGTATATTTGACAGGAGTTCTCCCCTTCCTACAGGAGGTTATCTTGAACAGGCAGATGCTACGGGATGGGTTGCCCTTTTTGCCCAGAATATGGTTGAAATAGGCCTTGAACTTGTCATGCATGATCCGACCTATGAAGATATGGTAATTAAATTTGTGGAACATCTTCTCTGGATAGGCAATTCCATTTACAGACTCGGTGAACATTCGGAAGGCATGTGGGATGAAAAAGACGGATTTTTCTATGATGTATTGAGACTGCCTGACGGAAGCAGCCGCAGAATGAAGGTACGTTCTATGGTAGGACTTCTTCCTCTATGTGCCACAACTACAATATCTGCTGAAATGCTGGAGAAATTACCCCATCTTCTGGCCAGGGCAAAGAAGAGGGCTGAAAGATTACCGGAACTAAAGAAAGCCCTCACTTATATGGGGAAACCAGGTTTTAACGGAAACACTCTTCTGGCTCTTATTGATGAAGGGAAACTCAGGCGCATACTAAATAAATTACTCGATGAAAATGATTTTTTAAGCACATACGGCATAAGGGCTCTTTCCCGTTATCATCTTGAACATCCCTATGTCGTAAATATAAAGGGCCAGGAATTCCGTGTAGATTATGTTCCTGCAGAATCTGACACAGGCATGTTCGGAGGCAATTCAAACTGGAGGGGGCCCATATGGTTCCCCATGAATCTGCTCATTCTCAGGGGTCTCCTTATGTTCTACGGTTATTTCGGGAATGATTTTAAGGTAGAATGTCCCACAGGTTCAGGCATAAAAATGAATTTATTTGAAGTAACCCTGGAAATTGCCAGACGCCTTTCAAACATATTCCTGAAAGATGAACATGGTTTAAGGCCTGTTTACGGAGGGGCAGATAAATTCCAGAATGATCCCCATTTCCGTGATTATCTGTTATTTTATGAATATTTCCACGGAGACAATGGCGCAGGTATCGGTGCAAGCCATCAAACAGGCTGGACAGGACTTGTAGCAAGACTTATTCAGACTCTCGGCTTTGCCAATGCAGATAAATTACTCGGCGAGGGTGCTGCAAAAGGCGTAACTGCTTATAAAAAAAGTTAAATAAAATTAAGGAGGTTTTTATTATGCACAGTGCAAAAATAAGAGTCCATTATCCTTTAGAAAAGGGAACTATTGTCCTGAGGACAGAAAAAGACTGGAATAAAGACATATATCCTGCTGAGGTTAATGAGAAGGAGCATTATTATGAATTTGATCTGAAACATGATAAATATTATCTGAATGTCAAACCATGCATAAGAGACGGATCAGAGATCATATGGGCACAGGGAGAAAACAAACAGCCAGTTTTCGATTTAAAAACTGTTATAAATATGTATCCCTATTTTTACTCTGAACCTTCTGGGAAAATTACCAATGTTATGGAATTTTACTCAGATGTATTTAACCGTAAAAGATTGTTCCGCATCTATCTTCCTGCTGGATATAATGAAAATCAGATGAAGAAATATCCCATAATATATATGCATGACGGGTCAAATCTCTTTTTCCCGGATGAAGCCTTCGGAGGTAGCGAATGGCAGGTAGATGAAACTCTTCACCTCCTTGACTCAATGAATATCATCGATCAGGTCATCGTAGTAGGTGTCTATGCGGCAGATAGAAATAATGAATATACAAAACCAGGCTATGAAGACTATGGTAAATTTATGGTTAATGAACTTAAACCCTGGGTAGACTCCAATCTTCGAACCCTTACGACTCCCTGGTATACTTCTATTATGGGTTCATCCCTCGGAGGGGTGGTTTCCTTCTATCTTGCCTGGGAATATCCTCATATTTTCGGATCGGCAGCGTGTTTTTCAAGCACTTTTTCCTGGAGAGATGATCTTATTGAAAGAGTGGAAACTGATTCTTTTGAGGAAAGGAAAAATTCGAAATTTTATATTGACACAGGGTGGCCTGGAGATAATTACGAAGTGGGATTTAAAATGGCTTCCACACTTGTTACCAGGGGATTTCGTGCTGGCAGGGATTTCATGTATCTTGTCTTCCCCATGGCAAAACACAATGAAGGTGCATGGGCCGCAAGGTTACATATACCGATACAGCTTTTTTCAGGGAAATTAAGAGCGCTCAATCTGAAGTTTCATGTTCCAGAGGCAAAGATTCATTAAAAGTTTTTAGATTTATAGAGCAGGAGTCAGCCATAGCTGTCTCCTGCGCTATAAACTGTTTACCATCCACCGCTATACCTCAGGTTAGCGGTGGATGGTTGACCTACATTTTATAGTTGAAACCTATATTAAGAATCCAGTTTTTATCAGAGTTTGTCATACCTTTTGTTATTTTAAAAATCAACTGTTTATCTTCACTCAATTCTCTGTTATATCCGGCACCAATGGCAAGAAAACTGAAGTCAGCGTTACTGTTATCAGGAAATTCTCTTCCTATATCCATATAAAGATAGTCTTTTTCATTTAACTTACAGCCCAATTTTATAGCAGATTTTCCTTCCTGATAATAATCATCGTCACTGTCATCATCTGCGGCATAATCGACTTTATCTGTCCAGCTGCCTCTTATGGAAATATCAAAGTCATCAGTCAATTTGTAATCAAGGGAACAGGAAAGAGTTCCAAGATAGGCATCATCGGAGAAATGTTCTGTTCCGGAAGGACATTTCGTCCCCGCCGTTACTGCCATAGATATTCTTTTTCTCCGTAAAAAATTCCATTTCAAAGCGATAGTAATATCATCAATTCCCATATAATGGTTTTTATACTGCAGAAAATCACTGTAAACTATCAGTTCCAATCTGTCCGTAAGGGTAAAACGGAGTAAAAAGGGCATAGATATTTTTGTTGGTTTATCATTTTTATAGGTAGTAATCATAGTGTCTATCTGGTACTGAAATCTATCATGAAAGAGTGTATTGGAATAGCTCAGGCTGTCATCTTTTTCTTCTTTATTTTCCGGAGAAGGAGACCCCTCTTACTGCACTGAAGGTTTATTTTGATTATCATCTAAAATTACTAAAGCTTTGCCTGAAACTTCAGAGGGATAAACAATATAATTAAACGTTACAGGAAACGTAATATCCGGTTCTTTTGCAAAAGATCCGGCAGAACACAAAAGAATCAAAATGAGTATAGAAAATACTATTTTTTTGAAATATTTTATATATTTTATAAAAAAATCCCCCTGTCACAGGTGTGGGTTAAAAATTTATTTATATTTTACCATATAAAAAATTTAAAATCATTCATATAACTATACTTTTGCAGAATCTTATAAAAGCCTTATCTGTAGTGAACAGGCAATGGTTCACTACTTACCTATCATTAACCTATACCAAAGTATAATTAAAAATAATTTTTTTCTATTTTTTTTACTTATTTACCTATACTAAAGTGTATATTTCTTTATTTATAATAAGGTATATAATATATTTGTACAATTATGGACTGGAATTCAGGAAATGTCTAAAAAAATATGGATTATGCCATAGATCGTGATAATGAGAATGGAGAGGTTTTCTGGCACAGTTCTATAAAACCAAGAAAGTGAAGGTGTTCTGTTATTTGATTAAAAAAAGTTTATTAATATTATTAATATTATTTCTTCTGGCTGCATGTGATGTATCTCCTGCTTTTTCTTACATAGAAAAACACGTAAATAAAAGAGACAAAATTTTCGAACCTCTTACCGATGAAACTCTTACCAATGAAAACCAGGATAATTCTTCATCTATCTGTTCTGATGATAATACTCAGTTAAGTCCGGATAATTACGATTTTAACGAAAAAAAATTAGGAAATATAAATCTGGAAAGATATAATTACAGGACATCCTTATCAGTCACAGATTATGATAACAAAAACAGTATTACTGCTGATAATTCCAGAGAAGAAAAAGTTCCTGACAGGGAAAAGAAAGAAGAGCCAGATACGGTAGAAAAAGCTCCTGTTTCCGGGGAAGAGAAAAAAGAGGATCCAAATACAGCAGAGAAAGCTCCTGTTTCCGAAGAAGAAAAAAAGGAAGAGCCAAATACAGGAGAAAACCCTGCAAAGCCAAAAACCAGATTTGAATTGAGATTTAAATATCAAAATCTTTCCAATGATAGAGATGCTTTAGCCCTCACCTTTCGCGCCGATAAAGTTATAGATCTTGATAATCGCTGGGCTCTTGCACTCAGATTTGATTTCCCCCTTTTACTCAATGATGTTTCTCCCGTAAGTGCAGGCCCTGCAGAAAACTACAAATTCGGCTCAAGTGATCTAGTTGCTCAAATACTTTTTATTCCTCCGAGGAATAGAAATTTTGATATTTTCTTCGGCGTGCAGCACATACTTCCCGTGGGAAGTGATGATCAGTTCGGCAGAGGGAAATATATTATTGCCCCTGTATTTGGAGTGGTAGATGTGCCTTCATCTTTACCGGGAGGAAGTTTTTCCGGATTTCTTCTGAGAAATGAAATCAGTTATGCAGGGAATGAAGATAGACGGGATGTAAATGAACTTGTCATTCAGCCCTTTTTAAATGTAATGCTTCCTGACAGATGGTTTATATATATGTCACCTCACATGAGAATAAACTGGGCACAGAATAACAGTTTCTTCCTTCCCATTGATCTTACCGTAGGAAAAGTTGTGGGTAAAAATAAGTCTATCTCTGTAAAAGCAAGTGTGGGAGTTATAAAAGATTATAACTTTTATGACTATGAACTGGAATTTACGACAGCCATATATTTTTAATAAAATCGTGATGCGTGATGCGTATAAAAAACCTCATCTGTAAAGACATAGATTACGATAGAACGGGAAAGGAGTAAAAGATAATGGCAGAAAAAGAACAAAAATCGGCAAATGATTTAGCAGTTGACCGTACTGACCTTGCAGTTGAGAGAACTATTATGGCGGCAAACAGGAGCCTGATGGCCTGGGTACGCACAGGCCTGTCCCTTATAAGTTTTGGTTTTACCATATACAAATTCCTTCAGGCTGAAATAAAGATCTCAGGGACTTCCCTGATAACAGCCCATGGCCCCCGTCGTTTCGGCCTTATGCTTATAGCTCTCGGCACAGCATCTGCCATAGCAGGTGCACTGGAGTATTTCGGCACAGTAAAGAGATTGAACAGGCTTTTTAATATGAAATTCAGCCCTGTAAATGTTTCTTTTATTGTGGGACTTGTAGTAACCCTTATAGGATTATTCCTCTTTATTACTATTTTGACTCATACAGAAGTGTTTTAATAAAAGAAAGGAATTTTTATGGAACATCATAAAACCATTTTTCATCTGATAGAATTAATTGCCATTGGAATTGAGATTTTAGGCGTTGCAGTAATAGGTTTTTCCTTTCCCTTTGGAATAATCAGAAGCATTTTCCATCATTTTCAGAAAAAAGGCGATGCCTTCAAGGAACTTAAAATTTATATAGGAAAATCATTGCAACTGGGGCTGGAATTTCTTATAGCGGCAGATGTTATAAAGACAGTAACCATAGAGCCTACAATGAACGGGTTATTATCTCTCGGTCTGTTGATTCTCGTAAGAACGATACTGAGCTGGTCTATTATACTGGAAATAGAAGGCTGCTGGCCATGGAATATATCAAAAAACAGAAAGGAATGAAACTATGGAAGATATTTTGATGAGATTTGTTACTAATTTTTTCGGCCGGTTAGATGGCCCACTTCATTTCCGGTTTATCTTTCAGCCTCTTATGGCAGTCATATTTGCGGTTATTGACGGGCGTAAAGATGCACTACATCGTAAAACTGCCTATTTATTGACTGTAGTTACCGATCCGGCACAGCGCAAAGAACTTTTAAAAGAAGGCTGGAAGAGTTTCGGGAAGATTTTTATTATGGCAGTCATTCTTGACATTGTCTATCAGCTGACAGTTCATCATACTATTTATCCCGGTGAAACCCTATTAGTAGCCTTCATCCTGGCTATTTTACCCTATATTGCACTGCGCGGCCTGGTTAACCGCCTCATACGCATGTTCAAAAAACATTGAAAGGAATCAGGTTCAAAAAAAAATGACAGATACATCTCATGCATTTCATGTTATGGCCAAACCGGCAGGTTCTGCCTGCAATCTTCACTGTGACTACTGTTTCTTCCTGAAAAAGGAAAAACTTTATCCTGGAAGCAATTTCCGTATGTCTCATGAGGTTCATGAAGCTTATATCAGGCAGCTATTCGAAGCCCATAAGGTTCCTCAGGTAACAGTGGCATGGCAGGGAGGGGAACCGACACTGATGGGTCTGGATTTTTTCAGGCACTCTTTAGAATTACAGAAGCATTATGCAAAACCCGGCACTCAGATTGAGAATACCTTTCAGACCAACGGCATACTCCTTGACTACAACTGGTGCCGTTTTTTTCATGAGAATAATTTCCTTATCGGTCTGAGTATGGACGGGCCGAAAGAGCTTCATGACTTTTACCGTAAAGATACCGGAGGACATGGAACTTTTGAGAAGGTTATGAAATCTGCCGGACTGCTTCAGGAACATAAGGTAGAATTTAACATACTCTGCACAGTCAATTCAAAAAACGGTTCTCACCCTCTGGAGGTTTACCGGTTCTTCCGGGATGAACTTAAAGCCCAATACATACAGTTTATTCCCATAGTAGAGAGGGATAATGAAAGCGGTTTTCAGGAAGGTAACAGAGTGACTGACAGATCTGTCCGGCCTGATCAGTGGGGGCATTTTTTGATTAAAATCTTCGATGAGTGGGTCAAAAGAGATGTGGGCCAGACCTTCGTTCTGAATTTTGATGGGGTACTGGCCGGCTGGATAGGGAGGGCAGGAACTATATGCATATTCGGTCCTACATGCGGTCAGGGCGTGGCTCTGGAACACAACGGGGACCTCTATTCCTGCGACCATTTCGTCGAACCTGATTACTATCTGGGAAACATTCTGAAGACACCGATGAGCGAACTGGTAGATTCTGAAAAACAGAGGAAATTCGGACAGGATAAAAGGGATAATCTGCCTCAGTTCTGCCGAAAATGTGATTTTCTCTCTGCCTGTAACGGCGAGTGTCCGAAGAACCGATTCGTAGAGACGTCTGATGGAGAACAGGGGCTGAACTACCTCTGCGAAGGTTTTAAAGCTTTTTTTAAACACTCTGACAGGGCAATGAAGATTATGGCCGGGTTGATTCAGAAGGGCAGACTGGCAGAAGAAGTAATGACGTTAATAGAAAAAAAAGAGAATGGAGGGGAAAATCCATCAATGAAACAGGGCAGAAATGAATTCTGTTTCTGCGGGAGTGGAGTGAAGTTCAAGAAGTGTCACGGAAAATAAAGTTTGACCAATTTTAGAAAAGATCTACCATAACTCGAAAACTTACTGGGAGCAGGTGATTTTTCACGCCTGCCTGCTCTACGGAATGCAGGCAATGGTGGCACAGCAGTTCGAATCTTACATCAAGTTCCATCCCAGCCAAAAGCCTGCCTCCTTCAACCTGGATATGGTAATGAGAAAGCTGGAGGAAGCATCGGCTGGCAGGTAAAATAAGTTGTTCTGCAATTACGCAGGTTAAATAAACAGTTCTTCCCGGCAGACAAACGATCTGCCATGGAACTCTGTTGTATAAAATAAACTATGGGTTTCATCTAATTCTCAATGAAACCCGCAGAAAGGAAGAAAACAATGAAAAAAGCAAGCACACAAAACCCGACACCTGGCTACAACTACAGGATCCCCGAGCAGATAATGACTCCCGATACTGTGGAGACACGGATCGGCACACTCAAGTTCTTCGATGGTTTTCCAACTGAGGAGACGACTCAGAAAGTCTATGACCACCTGGATTTCATCAGGGGTGTCGAGGTGTTCCTCAACTTCATTCCGGCGACTTCCATCGAAGCGATGCGCCGGGGCAACCTGGAACTGGGCGCCATTACGGCTAACCAGGTTCTCATCATGGACGAATTGTGCGATTCGTCTCCACTGTTTCTCACGGCTAACACCGATACAGTTTACGTTTCAGGCTTTATAGACCTGGGGAAAGACGGCCCCACGGTCGTGGAGATTCCGCCTGGATGCGGACCTGGCACAGTGAACGATGCCTTTTTCCGCTTTGTCATTGATATGGGCGGACCGGGACCAGACAGGGGGAAAGGCGGTAAATATCTAATCTTGCCTTCTGATTACAGTGGCGAGGAGCCAGAGGGCTATTTCGTGTCCCGCTCACCCTCCTATGTGAACTGGTTGATTCTGCGCGGCTTCCTGGTGGATGGCAAACCAGATACAGCCAACAAAAACTTCAGGGACGGCCTGAAAGTATATCCCCTCTCCCAGAGGAATAATCCGCCGGCCATGCAGTTCATCAGCGCATCGAAGCTGTCCTACAACACGATTCACGCAAACACCTACGAGTTCTATGAGGAGCTGGCTCACTTACTGGCCAGGGAGCCGGTAGACTTCATTGACCCGGAACTGCGCGGCCTCGCAGCCAGCATCGGCATCCGTAAAGACAGACCCTTTGCCCCTGATGCACGAATGAAGGCCATCCTGACCGAAGCCGTCTCTGTAGGTAATGCCACTGCAAGGGCCATCTGCTTTGAAACCCGCGACAGAGAGGCCTATTACTACAAGAACAGCGCATGGAAGATGGCATTCGTCGGCGGAGATTACCGGTGGTTGATTGATGGCGGAACTGGCGGCAGGAATCTGGATGCCCGCACACTCTTCTTCTATGCAGCCACAGTGAATACTCCCGCCATGGCGATGAAAATGGTCGGTCTGGGCTCCCAGTATGCCTATGCAGAACATGACAGAGACGGAAACTTCCTGGACGGGGGGAAGAACTACAGACTGAATATCCCGGGTAACGTGCCTGCCAGAGACTTCTGGTCAGTAGTTGTTTACGATCCGCAGACCCGCTCCGAACTTCAGACATCCCAGCCATTTCCCAGCAAGAACAGCAAGAGGGATCCACTGGCCGTGAATGATGACGGATCAGTGGATCTCTATTTCGGCCCTACTGCTCCGGCCGGCAAAGAAAAGAACTGGACTGAGACTGTTCCCGGCAAAGGCTGGTTCCCCATACTGCGTCTCTACGGCCCGCTGGAACCATGGTTTGACCAGACCTGGAAGCCGGGAGAGTTCGAACAGTTGAAGTGAATAAACCAATCAATGAGAGAAAGGACAGAACAATAAAAAAAAGAAACAAACAAAACTTCCCCGCCGCCGCGTCCGATGGCACTCAGACCGAACAGATCGGCTGGTTGGGAAGACATAAAGAACAGGAGTAATCTAAATAAAGAGAGGAGAAATATTATGTCAATCAAGACCTATAAAGATGGAACCCCTTTTACCGGCGTCATTGGACGCACTACCGAAGAGTCCTCTCCGGCATGGCCGGAACCTCAGCGCCCCCGGGAGGGTGCACCAAACGTGCTCTTCTTCGTGCTGGACGATGTGGGATACGGACAGTTATCGAGCTTCGGAGGGCTGGTGGAAACGCCGGTGATGGACAGCCTTGCCGCAAACGGCCTGCGCTACACCAACATGCACACCACTGCCCTGTGTTCGCCGTCGCGCGGCTGCATCATTACAGGGCGCAATCACCACTCCCTCGGGCTGGCATCGATCACCGAGCTATCCACCGGATACCCGGGCTACAACGGTATCCTGCCTTTTGACAAGGGCATGCTCAGCGAGATACTGCTGCCGCAGGGCTACAATACTTTCTGTATCGGGAAGTGGCATCTGACTCCCCCTGAACACGAAACAGCGGCAGGTCCCTACGACAGATGGCCCCTTGGCCGCGGGTTCGAGCGTTACTACGGATTCCTGGGGGGCGACACCAACCAGTGGTATCCGGAACTGGTCTATGACAACCACGGAATCGAGCAGCCCAGGACGCCGGAGGAGGGTTATCACCTGAGCATCGATCTGGCTGATAAGGCTATCGAGTTCATCCAGGATGCCCACGTCAATGCGCCGGAAAAGCCTTTCTTCCTGTATTACGCCACTGGCGCAGGCCACGCGCCGCACCATGTGCCCAGGGAATGGGCAGACAGGTACAAAGGCAAATTCGATATGGGCTGGGACGAGTACCGCAAAATCGTCCACCAGCGCCAGCTCAAGATGGGCATCATACCCCCGGGTACCGAACTGTCGCCCCATGACCCTGACGTGCCGGTCTGGGATACCCTTCCGGCCCACGCCAGACAGCTCTATGCCAGGATGATGGAGGTCTATGCGGGCTTTATTACCTTTACAGATCATCATTTTGGACGGATTCTTGAGTTCCTGAAAGAGATCGGCGAACTGGACAATACTCTGATTATGGTTATATCAGACAATGGCGCCAGCTCCGAGGGCGGAGTCGTGGGCTCTCTCAACGAGATGTGCTTTTTCAACAACCTGAAGGAGTCCCTCGAGGACAATCTCAAGCAGATAGATAAGCTGGGCGGTGTGGAAGTTTTCAACCATTACGCCTGGGGCTGGACCAATGCCGGCAACACGCCGTTCCGCCGCTGGAAGCGCGAGACCTACAGGGGCGGCTGCACAGACCCCTGCATCGTGTCCTGGCCGAAGGGTATCAAGGCCCGCGGCGAGATACGGGCACATTACGCCCATGCCATTGACCTGGTACCCACGGTTTTAGAAGCCCTGGGTATGGAGGCACCGGAGAGCATCCGCGGAGTGACCCAGGCGCCCATAGATGGTGTGAGTTTCGCCCACACCTTTGACAATGCTGCTGCACCCGGCAATCACCACACACAGTATTTCGAAATGTTCGGTCACAGATCGATCTACCATGACGGCTGGAGGGCGGTCTGTCCGTGGCCTGGCCCGAACTTTACCGAGGCCGCAAAGAAGGGCCGCCAGTTCGGCTCCCCCATTACAAACGAGGTGCTGATGGATATCGAGGCTCATGACTGGGAACTGTACCACATTGATAAGGACTACTCCGAATGTCATAACCTGGCTGCCGAGAACCATGAAAAGGTAATTGAAATGGTGGGCCGCTGGTGGGCTGAAGCCGGTAAGTACCAGGTGCTGCCCATCGATGGCAGTTCCTTACCACGGATGAACGTGGAACGCCCGACTATAGCCAGACCGAGAAACAAGTTTGTCTATTACCCGGGCGGGTCGTCGATTCCATTTTCCGCCGCACCAAAATCCTACAACCGGCCCTGGAGCATCACGGCCGATGTCGTGATTCCGAAGGGCGGCGCAGAAGGGGTTCTGCTGGCCCATGGCGGACGTACCGGCGGTTACACCATGTTTATCAAGAACCACCGTCTCTACTTCCTGTACAACTTCCTGGCCCGTGACAGATTCTGGCTCAAGTCAAACGAGATTGTTCCCGAAGGCGAAGTCGAACTGCGTTACGAGTTCGAGCCAACTGGCAAGCCAGACGTGGCCAATGGGAAAGGAGTGCCGGCCCGGGGCCAGCTTTACATCAACCGCAGGCTGGTTGCCAGCATCGATATGCCCCATTCGGTACTGAACATGTACGGGACTGAGGGTCTTTCCTGCGGCTATGACGGCGGATCTCCCATAGCACCGGAAGAATACACAGATGAGTTCCGATTCACCGGGACCATCAAGCGTGTCACAGTGGATCTGTCCGGTGAGCTCATCCCGGATAGTGAAGCCGACCTGAAGATCGCCATGGCGCGGCAGTAAAAATATTATTGACCGGTAGTCCGGTTCTGGACTGCCGGTTACCGGAGATAAACAGACAAATGACAAATATTATCAGTAACAGGTGATTGGATTATGAAAAAAGACGAAAAAATACAGGAATTCTCACTATCTGGCGGCCCATTGTACAGGCTTGGATGCCGTCTTGGCCTGGTAAGGGGAGGAACTAATACCTTATGGATGGGAATTGCCATCAGCCTGTTGTTCTGGGGCATCCTGGTTTTACTGAGTCTCCCGGAGGGAAAGCTGCACAGGATATTTTCTCTTGAAGCAATCGGCGGGAATATACGTCTCATGGTGGTAATCCCGCTGTTTTTCTTATGCGAAACCATTGTGGTTCCCAGGATGGCAGAGTTTGTTCAAAATATCGTAAGTTCCGGACTGGTGAGAGAATCCTCATTGCCGTCACTGGAGGCGGGCATCTGTCGTGTCAGGCGTATGAAAGATTCCTGGCTGGCCGAGGTTATTTTTCTCGTGGCAGCCTTTATATTTCCCCTGCTGGATAGTATCATTGATATGCCCGGCAGGACGGCCCACTGGGAGGCCATCCTTTCATCGAGCGGAGGCGGACTGGGATTGCACGTTATCTGGTATATGATGTTCTGCCTGCCTCTCTTTCGATTTTTGTTATTGCGATGGTTATGGAATCTTGGTCTCTGGTTTTACTTCCTCTGGCTCGTGGAAAAACTGGATCTCAATCTTATACCCACTCATCCCGATGGAGCGGCAGGCCTGGGGTATCTGGAGGTTGTACAGGAAAATTTTGCTTCCCTGGCACTGGCGATATCGACTCTCTGTTCCGGAAATTTTGCCGAAGAAATTTCCGCAGGGACTATGACATTCGAGACAGTGTACCCTTTTATGCCTGTTGTAATGATTGTGTTTGCAGTAATATTTATAGGCCCTCTCTTAATATTCTCCCGTAAGCTCCTGATCAGCCGGAGAACAGGGTTGAAAGAATATATGGTCATGGCATCCAGATATGTGAACGGCTTTGACCTAAAGTGGATAAGAGGTGAAAATACCTCAGGCGAACCACTGATTGGTACGGCAGATATACAGTCCCTGGCAGATCTGAATAACAGCATGAGTGTTGTCCGGGAGATGCGAGTGGTTCCATTCAGCCAGAGGCTCATAACTATCCTTGCAGTATCCGTAATTCTGCCTCTGATACCGCTCCTTCTCTTCAAATATCCCGTTAACGAACTGGTGTTAAAATTATTCCGGATACTCAGCGGTATGTAGGATATTTATAATAAAAAAAGCATTTTTTATATACCAAAGTATAGTTTAAAACAATTTTTTTTCTATTTTTTTACTTATGTACTTATACTAAAGTATAGGTTTTTTTTATTTATAACAGGGTATATAATATTAATACATAATATTTTAATTTTATTTTCGAAAGGGGTATATTCTTGATTAAAAAGGTATTAATAACAGGTTTCATTTTGTTTTTTCTCACAGCAGGTCATGTACTTGCCGATCCATTTTCCGATGTTCCCTCCGGCCACTGGTCCTATGATGCAGTACAGATGCTCGAAGAAAAAGGACTTGTAGAAGGCTATCCAGATGGTCTTTTTAAAGGAGACCGTCCCATGACGAGATATGAAATGGCTATGGTAGTCGCCAGGGTTATAGCAAAACTGGAACAGGTTCAGGCATCAATTCCTGAACTGCCGGATCTTTCCATTTATGCCACAAAAAGCGATATAGAAACAATAAATAAACTTCTTGCAGAATATAAAGGAGAACTGAATGCTCTCGGAGTAAGGGTTAGTAATATAGAAGAAACTGCAGGCAAACTTTCTCAAAGGGTTTCTGAGAAAGAAAGAATAAAGATAAACGGTCTTTTTTATACCACTGCTCAAACAATCGGCTATGCACCGGGGGTAAATAATACATCCAGTTACGGAAATCCAAATACTGGCGCAGCCTATGGCCCTGCAATTAAAAACGCCTCCGATCCCTATATGAAATTACCTCTCTTCCAGGGAACAGAGAATTCAAGTAAAATGAGACTTTTTGTGACAGCAATTTTTTCAGAGAGTGATTTTGCAGGAGGGGAACTCACAGCTTTTTCAGCCTTTGGAGAAAAAGGTATAAGGGATATTTCCATTGCTCCTTCCTATAATTCTCTCGGTTCTAACATAAACGGAAATTTCAGAGCTAATATGTCAAGCCTGTGGTTTCAGCACGCAGGAGCAGATGTAAATCTGAAAGGCACCTTCGGAGATTATGATTTTACGAAGAATAAAACATCCAATAAACTCTTTCAGCCCAGTATGACACCTTACGGTTTTGATCTGGCATTCCTTTATCCTCTGAATGGAATAAACCTTCAGGGAAAACTCTATAACACAGTAGATGTAGAAGCATATATGGGAAGAAATATCAATTCTTTTGCAAATTTCAATTATCCTGCTTCAGGTAAACTGAAAGATTCTTTATATTATTACGGAACTGCCGATTACCTGCAGACAGTCCCCAGCTGGTATCCTCTTGCCACACCTTATAATAACGGAGCAGGTTCCTATCATGTATATTCCTATGACAGGAATGCTGCAGGACAGTATGATAATTATGTTTATGGCATGTGGGCAGGTTATGATTTTAATGAAGGTAAAGGCCACTTTGAAGGAGCCTATGTCAGAATATTTGAAGATTCTGCATCAAACCCTGTTGTGGCAGATGCCCTTGTCGCTCCTAAAGGTACTGTTTCCTTCGGTTTTAAAGGACATTATAAATTACTTGACGATAAGTTAAAGGTTTATGGAGAATTCAATCAGAGCAGATTTGACTATAATTTCACCAACAAAAACCATAGCACATCTGCCGGCAACTTCTTTGAAGTCGGTGCTGCCTATGAATTCCCTTCTTTAAAGTTAGACGGAAAATTCATATGGGTAGATGCTAACTATAATCCCATCGGATATTATAATCAATTACAGATTGATTATCTTGACACCCACCATCAGGGATGGTATCCATGGAAGGAAGGTTCAAATTATTTTCAGCCTTTCTTCAGTAACTATATGCCTAACAGAAAAGGAGTCAATCTTTCTGCAGACTGGACTCTCGGAAGTAATAAAGAAGGTCTTATTTACGGTGATTTTACCTGGCAGAATCAGGTAAATCCCACTATGATAACAAATGACCAGAATTCTTTCCAGAAGAACGATTTCCTCACGGGAACAATCGTTCCGGGAGTTATAGGCGCCAATATTTACGGGAACCAGGATATAATTTTCACTTTAAATGATCCTGCAAGAGGAAGCCAGACCTTTTATAAAGTGGGAGGGAAATATACACTCAATAATAAATGGCATATGTGGGCATCTTTTAACAGATATCATTTTGCCCGTGACCTTCAGTCAAGAGTGTTTAATTCTGAACTGAATCTGAATTTTGTTTATACAGGTGTTACATATGATCTGACAGACAATTTTTCAGTTCAGGGTAATTTCGCCTATGTAAAACAGTCAGGAAATTTACAGATAGATGCAAATGTAATAGGTCTTGACAGCAATGTGAGTTTCATAGACAATAATGCCCTTGTACCGGGAGCAGGTATCATGTGGTATACAGGCCAGAGCCAGGCATTAACTGTAGATTATAAATTCTACAATTTTACCGATAATGTATTATCCGGTACAGATGCATTGTCCGGGAGAAATGACTATCATGCCAATAGAGTTATGATGAGGTATATGATTAATTTCTAAATATTTTATTCAAGCCGGAATTCAGAACTTATTCTGAATTCCGGCTATGGCAGTAATATGGACATTGGATGCGGCAACGGAGGGGGCCGTTGACTTTACCTGCGAGGAGAAGGGAGTTGTCTATGGAAAAACAATTTATATCAATAATTTTCTGTATTTTATTAATCTCTTTATTTACAGGTATTACTGGATGTGGTAATGATGTCCCTTATTACAAACCAGTAATTGCTATAAGAGGGTTTGTTTATAAACCAGTAGAAACTGCCTTTTTAAATTCTGAAGCATTTGCTACCAGAAAAGGATTACTGGTAACTCGTTATACACTGGCAGATCCCAATTATGTTCCAGTAATTGGAGCAACTATAGAATGTGACGGCATATCACAGCAAACAGATAGTAACGGGCAATTTGTATTAAATTTATTTAATCAGGGTATTAAAAATATCATTGTTAATACGTCTACATCACAAAATGCACAGGATTATTCACCAATAGTAGTCAAAATGGCTGCCGCTGATCCTAATACAGCCAGTCAACCGCCGGACTCTATGAAAGTTGTACCGCCAAATATTACTGTACCGAACGGCAAGAAACATCAATTTAATCTGAATTTTAAGCAGGGTAACAATGATGTTGACACTCCCCCGGGAACAATAACATGGTCAGTTGAAGGTGGAATAGGTGTAGTAGATTCTAATGGATTGTTTACTGCAACTACTCCCGGCCAGGGAAAGGTCATTGCTGTATGGGATACCCTGTCCAGTTATTCCGATGTAAGAGTAAAAGGTGATAGTGAAGATACCGGAACTTTACACGGTTTTGTTAGTTCCGGAACAATGATGGTTCCAGGAGTTATAATTGAAGTTGACGGTATATCTGAAATTGGCATCACTGATGTAAATGGAGAGTATACAATTACAGAGATACTACCGGGAAACTATAATGTAACTGCAACGCTTAATAATCAAACTGCAGGGCAGGAAAAGATTAATATAAAAGCAAACAAGATTAATGAATGTAATTTTATTATTACTACTCCCATAACTCCAACAGCATCTGTTACCGTAAAACCAAATCCAACTAATACGGTCAGTCCGAATCCAACTAATACGGTCAGTCCGAATCCAACAACTGCTCCGGTATTTTACAATATTAGCGGTAAATACCAGAATTCCCAGGGAACGCCAATACCTAATGTAAGGCTGGTTTTGAAAAAGGGTCATGTGTCAATAGGAGATAAAGGTGTTACTTTAGCCTTTACGGATACTGCCGATGGCTTCTATTCTTTTTCTAATATTACTTCACGATTATCCTATACTATAGATGTGTTTTCTCCTGATGACAGTAGTTTTGGGAACATTAGAGCACATATTTATCTTTATGTGGCTCCTGAAGAAACAAACAAAGTTGTAAATATTACGGAAGGAACCTATATTTATATCAGAAGCAATCAATGACCCCGCCCACAAGGGAACGAGGGTTTCTGGCACGGTTCTATAAAAAATGAAAGGAAACTAAATGAGAAAATCATATATTCTGATTTCAAGCAGCACATTATTACTTTTTCTTTTATGTTACATGTCAGGTTGCGGCGGAGACAGTCTCATTACAGGCAACGTGCCGACTGCCACACCGACGAATTCACCCGGGAATCAAACTGTCAACGGTAAAGTCTATAACTTATTTACCAGTGTTCCTGTAGCCAATGCCAGTATTGTAAACGGCAGCAATATGGTAACTACTGATCCAAACGGTAATTATAAAGATTTATTCATAGACGAGAAAAACACCAGAATAAAAATCACTGCATCCAATTATGTTGACCGTGAAATGAGTTTTTCTTCAGACAATAAGTCTCAGGATATCTCATTAATCCCTGGCAGTTATAATATGGAGATGTACAGAGCCCTGAACAAGTTATCTGTGTTTCCAAATACAGTTAGATTCATTCGGCAGCCAAAAATAATTATTTATACAAAATTTCTGGTTTCCGGCCAGACCGTTGATCCCGGTACGCTAAAATTGACTGAAGATACATTAAAAAACGATCTGACCGGCTCCAGCGACGGCATAATGAGCAATCCGGAAATTACTTATCTCAATATGTCTCCCAGAGAAGACCCGAATATGTCATACGATCCGAACAATTCATCTGCATATACGTTATTACCGGATACTATAAGCGTTTCTTATGTTGAAACATTTCTTTATAAAGATATTTACGGATGTGCAATATGTATATGTGATTTTAAAACAGGTTTAATAAATTCCGGCGGTATATGTATTCCAATCGATGGCAATAATAATATTGTCTATACAATCTCTCATCAAACAGGTCATGCATTTGGACTTCAGCATCCTTTTGAATATTTTGTAAATTCGATATCTGATCCTTTATGTGAAGTCTCTGTTATGAATCTTTATCAACTGGGAAAAAGTACTGACACTTTTTCCGAAGCAGATAAAAAAGCATTGATAATCAATAATCACCGTGCTCCTAAACACAAGACTCCCGATATTGATCCGGCAGATTGGCCTGGCTATTATAAAAATACCAGTTGCCGGCAGGTTTATAAGTATTACGACAAATTTTAATAAAACAATAGAGATAGAATTCTGCTGTTGTATGAGGAGGTGGAATAACAAATTCATAAGCATTCAGCAGCTAGCTATCAGCTGTCAGCTAAGACCTGTAATGACTATGTAATTTAGTCTTTAGTGCTGCCGGAATTTTACTATTCCTGAATATATTCTCTAAACACCAGACTTAAATCAATCTCTAAATCAGGAAATATATCTACTTTTATTTTATCTTCTGCTGTATATATTTCAGGAAATTTATATTTATTATCTTCAAGTTTATATACATTTATAATTTTATCATTTGGATATACAATCCAATATTCTTTTACACCTTCACGTTCATATAGCTTTAACTTATCTTTCAAATCCAGCTTGCTTGTAGATGGAGATAAGATTTCTATTACTAAATCAGGAGATCCTGCACAATGCTTATGGTTCTTAATCTTCTTATGGTCGCATACAATTATTATATCAGGCTGAACTACATCTTTAACATCTTTTATGTCTTCATTTTGTTTAGGAAATACGACATCAACGGGAGATGTAAATATTCTACATGTCTTATCTCTTAAATAAATGCCAAATTGAAGATGCAATTCACTTAGAATAAATTGATGGTCTAAATTTGGAGCAGGACTCATATTATATGCAATACCATCTATAATCTGCCACCTTTCGTCATCAGGCCATGTAAGATAATCTCCATATGTAAATTCCTGTCGATGGTTTAATGCTAAATTACTCTGCATTTGTAATCACCTCATTATATATTATAACATATTATTTTCTTTATCCTGAGAATTTCTGAAGAGATTTTTTGCTGTAAATTCTTCCATATTATTGAATATTTTATATTTCCTCCAGAACGTCACTTTTCCTCTGTTTTTTGCAAAAACACAGTATGCAGTGGGAAGGCAAATTCAATCTTTTCCTTCTCAAAGAGGGATTTTATCCTCAGGAGTAGCTCTCTTTTTACTGTCCACTGCTGGAGAGGTGCTGTTTTGACAAACATACGAAGTTTCACTCCGGAAGCTGACAGTTCATCCACTCCGAGCATTACGGGTTTATCCAGTATTTTCTCAGGCCACTCCTCTTTTAATATCCTGCCGGTTTCAAGCATAAGTTCCATTGCTTTTTTAAGATCTGTATCATAGGAAACTGACAGGATACAATCGAACTGACTCCAGGTAGATGAAGAATTTTCCACAGAACGAATAAGAGAATTGGAAATTGTAATAAGACGTCCTTCAGTATCACGGACACGGGTGGATCTCAGATTAAAATCCTCCACTATTCCTGCAAAACCGCCGGTGCGTATATGATCTCCTATGGCAAACTGGTCCTCTATAACAATAAAAGTGCCGGCAAAAAAATCTTTACAGAGATCCTGAAATATAAGACTCAGCCCCACACCGATAATCCCTGCGCCTGTAAGACCTGCAGAAAAATCTACATTAAATGATTTGAGAACGATTATAGCCGCAAAAATTATCATGCCTGCTTTAACAAACATGGAGAGAACCATCCACCTCATTTTAAGGCGATGACTGGCACGAATGTCCTTTGTAAGTTCCCGGCCTTTCAATTTCTCCGATAGTTCAGAGGAATATTTCAGAAACATATCGACAGGTTTAAAAAGCATGCTGAGAATTAAAATTGAAAGAAATAATATCAGCACAGGCTGTAAAATATTTTCTATAAGCTGTCTGGATAATAAACGGCTTACAGGAAATATCCAGAGGATATGGGAAATGACCCACATCCATATAACAATTGCCACGAAATGGCCCGGCTCTTTAAACCATTTTCGATATACATAAATAACAATTACTGTTACCAGTATGCCTGCAATGAATGTTTTTAAAGACTCCACAAGAGCTTCTTTTTTATATCCTTCGCTTCTTTCCTTCATGGTACTGGCCAGTCCCTTTTCCAGTGCATCACGCCATAAACCTGCCAGTATACTTACGGAAGCATTGTTAGCAGATGCATCACCATTTGTGACAGAGAGAATAAAAATGCCTTTAGTCTCCAGTACAGGACATCCTTCAATTATTTTAACTACTACATAAGGTGGTTTATCTGTCCTCTGAAGGACAGCTTCAAGTCTCTCCTGAATAATACCCGCTCTTTCAGAGGCGCTCAGACCAGAGTCAGCCACTACATTGATAATAACTCTGTTATTCAGCATAACAGGTGCTTTCTCAGGCGCCTGAGTGGCAGCAGGTAATGGTGTATTTAAAACAGCAGGTGTTGGTTCAGGCACAGAAGAAACAGTCGGTACAGGTGTTTCTTTCACCTGGCTCCCGTCCTGTGTGGAAGATGAATTTACTGTCACCTCTGTCGGAACAGGGGATGTTTCTATCCCTTCTGCCCGCCATCCCTGGAATGACCAGGGTATGAGCAGGAATATTATTAAAGGTATTATCAAGTATTTATTCATAAAAAATTTCCCCCCTATCTGACGGGTTATCCCTGGTTCCTTGCAAGCTCTTCGGCAAGAATGGGAATACTCAGGTTACAGGCCTGAACTCCATGTACCACGCACAGCTTGAGCACCTCCATAATCTCCTCCATAGATACGCCAAGTTTCAATGCCGCCTTAATATGACGGCAGGTGCCGGGGGCATACATATGAGTGTAAGATGCATCGAAGGCAATGCTTAGAAGCTCAATATCCTTTGGTGACAGGACATCGGTGCCGTAAATACCCATGCCTGTGGCAAAAAAATCATCAGTCCACATAGGATCGAGTTTAAATAAAGGATCCCATGCAGTATTCCACTGGCCTATTTCTTTCATCTTATCACAGAACGGAGTAGCAGGTATGGATTGTTCTCTCTGTTTCACTCCTGCTTCTTTTGCTTCTTCAAGAAGAATGGGAGCGCCGAGACTGCATGAATGTATGGACAGAAGAGAGGCCATTTTGATTATCATCAGAATTTCTTCTTTTGTTGCTCCTTCCTTTAGAGCAGCTCTGATATGACGTCTGGTTCCTTCAGGATTTAAATTCGTGCATGCTGCATTCAATGCAATACTGATTAATTCTACAGTTTTACGGGGCAGTACTCCTTTTTCCCATGGATTTTTACTCATCTTTTCACAGACCCCGGCCCAGGAAGGATCCCACTCCTTCAGTAAGTCCAGAGACTCTTCCCAGGGGCCCTTATTTTTTTCTATCATATTAATTCTCCTTATTTTTAAAAAACTTCATCAATAATTCCCTGGAGATGCTGCATTACATCGGAAGATGTTGAAGGAAAGTCTTCTAATTCATAAACCTTTCCCAGAAAACCGTATTTACTCCCTCCGAAACGGTGATATGGCAGAAGTTCATAGAGAACAACATTTTTATATTTCCTTACTGCATTCAGTACACCGCGGATATGTTCTTCATAGTCATTTACGCCCGGAATGACGGGAGTCCTTGCAATGAATACTTTATCAGGAAAGGTTTCATAGGCTTTTCTGAAATTTTCAAGGCTGCGGGCGTTGTCAACTCCTGTCCATTTCCTGTGTCTCACAGGATCCATCTGCTTGTAATCGTGGAGCATTGTATCCACATGGGGAAGTACTTTTTCCATAAAATGCCAGGGTACATTACCTGCCGTTTCTATGGCAGTATTAAAGCCCCTGTTGTGTGCTCCTTTAAGTAATGCAGCGCTGAAATCCGGCTGCATCAAACACTCTCCTCCGGAAAGTGTAATACCTCCTCCTGATTCCCTGTAAAAACTGTCATCTCTTTCCACTTCATCAAGTACCTGATCCACAGTCATCTTCTGTCCGAAGAGATAAAGAGCTTTAGATGGGCATATGTCAACACATTTGCCGCAGTTTGTACAGAGATCCCAGTTAATTCTTACCTTATCGTCAGGTCGGTCCCCGGATCCTACTGTATATATGGCACATTCCGGGCATTCCTTCAGACAGAAGCCGCATTCCTTTTCACCGATACATCTTTTCATATCACAGGCCAGTTCCGGCTTATAGTGAATGCTTTCAGGGTTACAGCACCATTTACATCTAAGGGGGCATCCCTTCAGGAAAACATTGGTTCTAATACCCGGGCCGTCATGGGTGCAGAAATGCTGAATATTAAGAACTATACCTTCAGGATTTTCCATATTATATGACACCTCCATCTCCGAGAGATATGCCCATAGCTCTTGCAATCTTCATAAATAAACTGTCAGATGGAACAGTCCTTATTTTATTAATAGCCTCCGTAAGAGGAACGAATTTGAGTTCAGGCGGTCTGAAAGACACCATTACACCGCTCAGATTTTCCTTCAGAGCAAGAACTGCCCCCGCACCATAGCCCATTGCAAGCTGTCTGTCCACTGCAGTCGGTGTCCCTCCTTTTACCAGAGGTCCTGTTACCAGGGGGTAAGTATCATGGGCAGTGAGGCGGCGAAGTTCCAGTGCCACACTATGGGCAGCATGACCTGTTCTTTCTATGACATGAGAGCCTTCAGCATCTGTAGCCAGAGGAGAAAGAGATGCTCTGAGAGGATTATTAACAGTCTGCTGGACGTTAGAAGGAGATGCACCATCTGCCACTATTACCAGTCCGTAAGTTTTTCCTCTCTTAAACTTCTCTTCCAGCTTTTCCGCCACCTTACGGAGATCGTAAGGTATTTCCGGTATAAGCACTGCATCGGCACATACTGCTATGGCAGACTGTAAAGCAAGCCATCCCGTGTGTTCGCCCATTACTTCCACTACTCCGATTTTTCCTGCCGATTCTGCTGCCTGTCTGGCTCTTTCCAGCAATTCTGTGGTAAAACTCAGTGTGCTGTTAAAGCCATAGGACAGCATGGTAGCTTCCATATCATTTTCTGCCGATTTCGGTATGCAGATAGTTTTAAGCCCCTTACGGTGTAATTTATATATTATGCCGAGTGCTCTATTTCCTGATACCGAGATAACACTCTGAATATTTTCTTTACCTATCCTGTCCAGAAGTTCTTCAGATCTGTCTATCTCACTTACCCCCTCATCTGATTCAGTGCGGACATGAAAAGGATCTGTACTGGCCGATGTGCCCAGTATGCATCCTGTAGAACTTAAAAGACCTTCTACTATGGCGGGAGTAAGTTTTACCGTGCCGCCATGGGGATAACGGTCAGGGAAAAGCAGTCCATCAAAGCCGTCTCTGATACCAATGACTTCCCATCCAAGTTCATTTGCAGCCATTACTGCTCCTGCCAGGACAGAATTCAGGCCTGGCACATATCTGCCGGCAATATTAATGGCTATTTTCTGTGTGTTCATAATCTTGTTCCTTTCTTTTCTTATAAAACAGGCGGGCAATATGTGTGGCAGGGCCACGTAACAGTATATATGGCACAGTAGCAAGGACCAGAGCCACAATCAGGGCCTGTACCGGGTAAAAAAATCTGAGGGCTATTATCTGATATACAGTATCCAGTATAAAGGCAGCTATAAATATCTTACCAAAATCCTTCCACCCGTGCTGAAGGAGTCTTTTTCTTGTAGAGGGATTTGTAAGAATTTCCGATAAATAGGCAGGATTACCTTCCCTGGCATCTCTTATGCCGGCTCTTATTGCAAGGATGGAGGCCATGAGAGGCTGAAGGATCAGTCTCATATGCATTGGCCCATCTAACCGTCCAAGTAACTGTGTTATTCCACGAATTATCATTTCTTCCATAGTTTAGTTCCTCTGAGAAATAGACCGGGAGTTAGATTGACTCTATCTCCCGGTCTGTTACTATACTTCCTCTGTCCTTGCTATAATCTCTGCCTGAAGTGCCGGCGAGAGATCCACAAAGTAGGCAGAATATCCTGCTATTCGCACAATGAGGTTACGGTATTTATCCGGTTCCTTCTGTGCTGCAAGGAGCGTTTCCCTGTTAAGAATATTGAACTGAATATGCCAGTGTTTCATCTGACTCCAGGAGCGGATTATCTGCATAAGTCTTCTTGTGCCTTCCTCTCCTGCAACACTGGCAGGGCTGAACTTCATGTTCAGGAGGTCCGGCCCCTTTTCTTTATAGCTCAGGCATCTGCCTGCGGCTGCAGACTTCAGTGTGGCAGTAGGCCCTTTTACATCCATGCCGTGACAGGCGGAAATACCTTCGGACAGATATTCTCCGGCTTTTCTCCCGTTAGGTGTGGCCCATGTAACCATGCCCATAGGGACATGGAAGGTAATGGGAACACAGCGAAGGAGGAAACACTGTCCGTGAGGTTTTAAGTGTTTATCCAGATATTTCAGAATGAATTCTTCAATCCTCCAGCCAAGGTGATCCACCCATTCTATATCATTTCCGAATTTGGGAGCATTAACACACATCTGTCTTATAGCTTCTTTGCCTTCCCAGTTCTTTTCTATGGCATCAAGGAGTTGATCCCAGGTGAGCTTCTTTGTGTCATAAATAAGATGTTTGACTGCTGCAAGGCTGTCTATGGCAGTGGCCTTTCCTATGGTTTCAAGACAGGAGTGGTCTATGCCTCCCGGAATATATTCACCATGTCTGTGCAGATCCATACAGTGTTCCATAGCAAGGTCGTGTAACATAGATGTGGCAGGAGCGGCAAAATAATTTGATTTAATCCTGAGTGCCACATGCTGCTGTATCATGGCATGTTTTGTCAGATGTTCTATCTGGGTGCAGAATGCTTTAAAGCAGTCCTCAAAATCAGACCATTCCCGCGGGTCTCCTGTATCAACACCGAATTGTATGTCTCTTAAAACTTTGAGTTTTCCCCTGCGGCACATCATCTCTACGGCAGAACCGTAGTTGAATCCTCCGTTCCCTGTAACATTTGTTTCCCTGTTAATAAGACGGTTTTCACAGCACCCTGATATGTTCCAGTCCAGAGCTTCATGTAAAGTGGCACCATTGGCCAGATAGAAGGGCACAATATACTCATCGTTCAGGAGTTTCGGGAAGCCCTTGCCGTCTTTTATAACCTCTGCCACATAATGGAGGAACTTATCAGGTGTACCGGCATGAATTCTGATACATGGTTCAGGAGTGGTAATGGGAAGGGCTCTCGTAGATTCCAGTATAAGATAGGAAAGTTCATTTGTTGCATCCAGTCCGTCCGGAGTCTGTCCTCCCAGGCATATATCTTCGAATTTGGCAAATCCTTCGGCACCTTTTGCTACTACCGGGTTAAGTTTAAGCTCCACACATTGATTCATATTCAGCCACATACAATGAAGTAATTCTCTGGCGGATTCTTTCGTAATCCTTCCTTCAGAAATATCCTTCCTGTAATAAGGCAGGAGATACTGATCCCATCTGCCCTGTCCCATGGCACTGCTTGTCTGTTCTATGCGGTTAAACATCTGTCCCCACCACTGGGCCTGAAGGGCTTCATAGAAATTTCTTGCAGGATTTTCCGGCACATGATTACAGATTTCTGCAATCTGTTTCAGTTCTTTTTTCCTCTGTTCATTCTTCTCTTTTTCTGCCATTTCATGTGCAAGGGCAGCATAACGTTTTGACCATATTGTCATGGCGTCACAGGCAATAATCACTGCCTCAAGGAAAGGCTTTTTATAGACAAAATCCCTTGGTTCTTCTATATCGGCCAGTTTTGCCTGAGCTTCTTCCCTTATGCCTTTACAGCCTTTCATAAGGATCTTGTTAAAGTCAGGGGTCCAGTTCTGGGAGTGGCGCATTATAGAACTTCCCATTATAACAAGAGTGAGAAGGACTGTATTCTTCGGATCAGGCCCGTATAGCATGGTTCTTGTTTCCTGCGGCAATTCCCTGTGATATGCAGTGCCATAATCCCTGCCTGACCAGTAAGGAGTGAGGATTTCATCTATTATCTTTTTATCCTCATCTGTTACCACTACTTCCCCTGTCTTTCCTTTATTTTTGAGAAATTCTTCCACACCCAGAGGCATAATGCTCCCGTCCAGTTCTGCATAGACGATACCCCATTTCCCGAGCCATGTATTTGGTCTTCCCAGAATGAGCTCATCATCGAAAATAGTTACAGGCACATGTTCTGCAAAATGCTTCTCCGCTTTCGCCCAGCGAAGAACAAGGGGCTGCCCTTCTGTTTCCTTCAGAGATTCTGTAAAGAGAACTGCTCTATCCAGGCTGACTCTTGGAGGGCCGTATTTCTGAATAGCTTCCAGTATCCTCAATACCCTGTCTGTGACTCCTTCCAGGAGGGATTTCTTTTCGCTATGAATAGCCTGTTCCTGTGTTGATAATACTTGCATAAATATAATCCTTTCTTTCAGGGGCGCATATCTCACTGCACCCCTGTGTGATTAATGATGCCCTTTTGCTTTCATTTCTTCCATTCTCTGTCTCACTATGGGACGGAGATCTTCTCCGAAACCAGTAAGGACGCCGCCGTCCACTGCCAGGAACTGTCCTGTAATCATATCTGATTTATCACTGGCAAGAAATACTGCTGCATAACCTATTTCTTCTATCGTACAGAAACGGCCAAGGGGAACCAGTCTTTTGCTGACCTTATCCCTGTATTCCTGAGTGGTTCCTTCTGCCATAAGAGGAGTAAAAACTCCTCCCGGACAGATGGCATTTACATTAATACGGCTGTCTGCAAGTTCCCAGGCAAGGTGATGGGTAAGTCCTGTCACTGCATATTTTGAAGCAGTATAGTCTGCACTGCCGAAAAAGGTCATTCTGAGGCCTGCTGTAGAGGCTATGTTGATTATCTTTCCTTTACCCTGTGACATCATAGTGGGAATAACTGCCTGACAGCAGATATAAACACCTTTCAGGTTCACTCCCAGAGTTCTGTCCCATTGATCTTCAGGAATATCTTTTAAAAGACGGGGCGGTGCTTCTATGCCGGCATTATTTACCAGAATATCAACTGAACCGTATTCTTTCAGAGTGGCAGCAACCATAGAGTCAACCTCTGATTTCTTTACTACATCTGCAGCAATGGGCATAGCAATACCCCCTGCTGCTATGATTTCCTGAGCTGTGCCTTCAACTTCTTTCAATTTCCTGCCGTTTATGATAACCTTTGCCCCGGCACGGGCGAATTCCATAGCTATACCTTTTCCTATGCCTCTTCCTGAGCCTGTTACAATTGCTACTTTATCTTTTAATTCCATAATTATTCTCCTTTTTGATATTTAAGTTTTTCTTTTTAATAACCTGTGATTTTTATTGACTTTTTCTCTTCACCTCCATGATGTTATTTTTGAAAATTTTCCCTCACTTTCATTGCTGCAATTTCTACATGGAACTATTCTGTAACAAATCTCCTTTTTTTGCTTGATTTGCAGATATTACCTGGAATTTTTTCATACTTTATACTAAAAATTATAGCAATAATAACAGAAGGATGTAAATTATACTTTAGTATAGGTTCACTGCTATGGTTTGATAAAATTTATATACTAAAGTATAATTTGTATTTTTTATTAAATCTAATATAATACTTTTTACAAATTAATAAGGAGGTGTGTAAAAAATGCAGCTATTTATTGAGGTTTTCTTAAAAATCCCATATGTTCAAAATGTCTATCAAAAGCAAATACTTCTATAAGACCGAGTTTTTCCATTACAACTTTACTTGTACAATCAGTGAAAGACCATATTTTGTCTCTATTAAACTGTTCAAAAACTTCCCAGGAATATTTTTCTATTTCTATATTTACATAATATATAATAAGCAGATTATTACTTATAAATTGATCCAGTTTATATTTAAAATCAATTGTTTTCCCATAGCCTGTATTCATCAGCATTAATGTATAGGTTTCATCCAGAATATAATTGGTAGTGATAAGACGGCTTCTGGAAATAAGAATTTTATTCTTAAATTCCATTGCTTTTTCATGATTGGCATCTTTCTTATCTTCAATAGCTATCCATGCACCTGTATCTACAAAGATCATTTTTTTTCTCCATATAAATATTGATTATGATTTTCAGAAGGATTATCTAAAATACCTTCTACAGCATCTTCTCCAAATTTTTTTAATAATTCCCAGCCTTCCAATCTGACTGACGGCAATATAAATATAGCCCCCTTCTGGATTACTAATTCCACCTCTTCACCTATATCTGCTTCATTTATTATAGATTTTCCAAGTACAAGACGATTATTTATTTTTTGTTTTAAAATCCTGCTCATAATACGTGCCTCCTTTCTTCCATCAAATTTATATTTTCAGTTTCAGCATAACAGAAACCCCTCTGTAAAGCAACCTTTTTATTCATATTTTCCTCATCTTCACTGTCAGAATTTATTTTGACTTCTGACTTCTTTCTGTCCTGTTTTTAAAAAATAGATATATACTAAAGTATAGTTTTTTTATTTTTTACATAATATATTTCTCATAGTTTCTTATACTAAAGGGTAATATACTTACCATATTTCCCAATGATATAATAAATTAATTCTCTTCTTTAGAAAAATCACCGGTAATTATAAAAGGAGGTTACATTTATGAAAGCAATTATAGTTGACCCGAAAGTTCCAAATTCCGCAAGACTGGAAGATATACCTGAGCCGGATATAAGTGAAGGATCAGTTCTTGTGGAAGCCATTGCCGTAGGTGTCTGCGGTACAGATGTGGAGATTGTAGAAGGTAAATACGGATGGGCACCGCCGGGATATAAAAGTCTTGTGCTCGGTCATGAATCCCTTGGAAGGGTAATAGATCCCGGGCCGAAGAGCCATTTAAAAAAGGGAGATCTCGTAGCCGGTATAGTCCGTCGTCCTGATCCTGTGCCATGTCCTAACTGTGCCGTAGGTGAGTGGGATATGTGCCGTAACGGCCAGTATACAGAGAGAGGTATTAAAGAAATTCACGGATTTATGTCAGAAAGATGGCGCACCGAACCGGAATATGCCATAAAGGTAGATCCTTCCCTTGGAATACTTGGAGTACTTCTGGAACCTATGACAGTTATAACTAAAGCCCTGGAACAGGTAGTCTTTGGAGGAAGGAGGTCCTTCTGGGAACCGAAAACTGTCCTCGTTACAGGAGTCGGTGCCATAGGCCTCCTGGCAGCACTCAGAGTGAAAGCTATAGGTCTTGAGCTCCATGTTCTTGCCAGAACCAAAACGGGACTCAAGCCGGAACTGGTACGTGAACTGGGCGCAAACTATCATACAGGAAGTGTCCTGGACCTTGACTTTGAACCTGATGTCATAGTGGAGTGCACCGGTGTCGGTTCTGTAATATCAGAATGTATACAGAAAGTCGGAGCAGGAGGAATAATATGTCTCACAGGAGTCGGATCTGGAGGTTTTGCCAACAGACCTGTAGCAGATATTGCATCGGCAGCAGTTCTCAAAAACAATCTGATTGTAGGAAGTGTAAATGCCAACAAACGTCACTGGTATAAAGCTGCTGAGAACCTGGCTTCTTCTGACAGAAAGTGGTTGAGAAAGATGATCACCAGAATTGAAAAACCTGAGAATTTCAAAGATGCTCTGGCAAGAAGCTCAGAGGATATAAAAGTTATCATTCAGTTCAGCGAGGTGTAATATATATAATGAAAAATTATAATGAACAGAATATTCCGGGCCAGGAGGCATTAATCCACCCGATAACTACGGACTGGATCGATATTTCTGTGCCGATTTATTCCGGTATGGTCCACTGGCCAGGCGATCCTGCCGTGCAGATCGAACTTGTTCATGATATGTCCCGTGGAGATGTGGCCAATGTTTCAAAGCTGGATATGGGTGCCCATAGTGGCACCCATATGGATGGACTCCGGCATTTCATTGCAGACGGTGCAGGGCTCGATGAAATGCCACTGGATGCCACGATTGGCCCGGCCCGGGTGATACCCATAAAGCATCATGAGGCTATACTTCCTGCAGAGCTGGAGTTACACAGTCTGAAAGCAGGGGAGCGAGTACTCTTTCGCACCAGAAACTCAGAAAGATGCTGGAAAGAAAGCAGATTTATCGAAGATTTTGTCTATATAAGTGCTACAGCAGCAAAATTCCTTGTTCAGAAAAAGATAAGGACTGTAGGCATTGATTACCTGTCAGTGGGAGGTTATGTCCACGATGGCGTCGAAACCCATCAAATACTACTTGGTGCTGGAATATGGCTCATAGAAGGGCTAAACCTGTCTGCTGTGAAACCAGGAACCTATGAACTGGTCTGTCTGCCTCTGAGAGTTCTCGGTTCCGATGGAGCACCGGCAAGGGCTATTCTGAGGGAGGCCGGTCATCAGGCAAGCAAATAAGGATGCTTATGGTAATGACGGTACCCTTCGCCAGGAGTGCAATGGTATTAAGATAAGGGAAATCTCTCCATGATTTCCCTCCCCGTCGGGGAGAAGTCAGGAGAGGGGGCGAATTTAATTGTTTATCTTTTAAGGTTTAAAGGAACAGCCAATATGCAAATCCTGTCATCGCCTTCAAACAGTGTAATTTTTCTTTTATCTTTCCTCTTGATTTTTCTCATGGTAATAAATATATCTGCCGGAGAAGAGAACCAGGAGCAGCTTTTAAAAAAGTTACTCACCCTCAAAGGAGAGGAAAGAGCATCTAAAATAAAAGAAAATAAAGATAAACTCAATGAGAACTTTATAGATGAAATTCTCAGAGAAACAAATGAATACTGTAATAATAGAGAAGCTATCCCTGAATGTAAAGAATTTATGGAACTTGCCCTTGAAATCTCTCTTTTCATAGAAGATAAAAAATCCCATGGGAAAATCCTGCTTTTTAATACGGTAATAGACATTCTGGAAAGAAAAGGTAAAGATCTGTCTGACCTTAATAAAGCTCTGGAGTTATTTAAAGAAACAGGAGATTTAAAAGGTCAGGCATCATGCTATATCTTACATGGGATAATACTGCAGGCATGGAATAATCATGAAGAAAGCCTTTCTTATTTCAATAAAGGTCTGGAAATTTATGAGAAAAGAGAAGACAGAATAGGTGAAATAAATAGTCTGATAAGAATAGCAGATCTGTATTCTTCTAAGGACGAAGAAGAAGCTCTTGAGGCTTATAACATGGCTCTCGCCATATGTGAAAAAAATGAATATTTTCTAAAAAAAATACCTGTCCATCAGCTTATGGCAGGAATATTTTTAAAACAGGGAAGATTTGAAGAAGCCCTTTCCCATCTCGATATATGTGAACATTTGCTCTCCTCTGTAAAAGAAGAAAAGAGGGATGAAATTTACTATCCTGAGAAATTTGAAACAGAAAGATACTATGACAGACTCTATCTTCTCATAAATAACTGCAGTGAATACGGCAGGTTATACAGTCAGAGAGGGAAATATGAGGAAGCCCTTAAATATTATCAAAAAGAACTGGAACTTGCCGGAACTTCAAAATACAGATCAGAAGAGATAAAAGCTCTATGGAACACAGGAATAACTTACGGAAAAATAGGTAAAAAAGAGAATGCTCTGAAATTCTTCCGCATGTCTCTTAATATTCAAAGTAATGAAATGGAACACAGTCTGAAGAGTGTAAACTATTATTTTCTGGGACGTTATTATCTTCAGGAAATGAATGATCTCTATTCCTGCCTGGAATGTTATAAGGAAGGCATTAAATATGCAGAAAAAATTGATTTATCCATATTAAAAGATTTTCTCATAAGTATGGGACTCAGATTTACAGGGGAAGCATTTCTCTGTAATGGCGACCTCTCTTCAGCAGAAAAAAATCTGAAAGAAAGTTTTCTTATATATGAAAAAATTCAAAACTATTATACACCAAAGGATGATCATATAGCCCGCATTTATATGGCTCTCGGAGAGGTTTACCGGAAGAAGAAAGACTATGACAGGGCTATGTCATATTATAAAAAATCTTTAGCGATTACGGAAGAGTATTATTTTACTGCTGCCAGAGCAGATTGTTATGAATACATGGGAGTCCTTTATGAAGAACAGGGTAAATATGGGAAAGCCATTAAGCATTACGAAGAAGCTCTTAAAATAAATCAGAAGATAAATAATCCCGACAGGATATGGAAAAATTTCTTCTCTTTAGGAAAGCTCTATCAGAAAGAAGGAAAGTCACAGGAAGCTTTCAATTATTATAAATCTTCACTCACAGTCATAGAAACTATGAGACAGGAAATGAAAATAGGCGATTTCAAGAAGGATTTTATGAAAGATAAAATAGAAGTTTATGAAAAATCCATAGAATTTCTTGCGCAAATAAAAGATTACAATAAAGCTTTTAACTGCAGTGAAAGATGTAAAGGCAGAGTTTTCCTGGATTTGCTCAATAAAAATAAAGTTGATAAAGTCCATAATATGTCTTCAGAACTTGTAAAAAAAGAAAAAGATCTGTCAGAAAAAATAGAGATACAGAATGTCAGGCTTGGAGAAGAAGAGCAGAAACCTCCCAAAAAACAGGATAAAGATTTAATAAATCTTCTCTCTTCGGAGCTGAAGAAGTTAAAAAGTGATTATGAAGATCTTCTGGATGAAATCAGAATTAAAGATCCCGAATATTTATCACTTATAAGTGTTTCACCGGAAAAAGTGGAAGATATTCAGAAACTTCTGGATGAAGATACCCTTCTTATCGAATATTTTACAGGTATAGAGAAAACTTTTCTATGGACTGTAACAAAAGATGAACTTCATATGTTTATAATACCTGTTAAACAGGATGAGTTAGAAAGACAGATTAAAGATTACAGAGAAGAAATTGCAGAACATATGACAGAAGAAAAAATAAAATCGGAACAGTGGAGAGACATGGCAAAAAACCTTTATTCTCTCCTTCTAAAAAAAAGCGAACTTTCTTTCAGTAATAAAAAAAATATTCTCATAGTACCCGATGGTATGCTTAATTATCTCCCTTTTCATACCCTTGTTGATGACAAAAACAGATGTTTTATAGAAAATTTTAATATTACCTTTATTCCCTCGGGAAGTATATTAAAATACTGTAAAGAAAAAAATACCTTTTCAAATAATAAACTGATTCTTTTCGCTCTTGGTAATCTTAAAATAAGAGGTTATTCATCTCTCCCTTTTACAGTGGATGAAGTTAAATCTATAGGGAAATTATACGGTGAAAAAGAATGTTATATGGAAAAAGATATGACTCTGGAAAAAGTTATTCAAAACTCCGGTAAAGGTGATATTATTCATTTTGCCACTCACGGTATTCTTGATCCTGAGACTCCATTTTTTTCACATCTTGTCCTTTCGGACTGTGACCTTGAACTTTATAAAATCTTCAGTCTTGATTTACATGCCTATCTTGTAACACTGAGCTGCTGTTCAACCGGTCTGGGGAAGATTGTAAAAGGTGATGAACTTACAGGTATTTCCAGGGCTTTTATTTATGCAGGCACTCCTTCTGTATGTGTAAGCCTCTGGGATATATCAGATGAGTCCACTTCCATCTTAATGGAAAGATTTTATTCCTATATGAAAGAAGGGAAAGATAAATCAGAAGCTCTCAGACTCGCAGAACTGGATGTAAGAAAGAAATTTCCCCATCCCTTCTTCTGGGCTCCTTTTATTTTAACAGGAGACTGGAAGTAAAAGAGCCATGAGATGGTTTAGAGTTGATAGTTGATAGTTTTATTTAATTCTTTCACCTCTCAACCCTCAACCCTCAACCCTCAGTTAATATCTCCCTGTTCCTCCGCAGGAAGAACATTTACCTGTACCGCAGCAGGAACCGCATCTATCATCTGAACCCGGCCCGGCCTTACCTGAACCAACGGGACAGCAGTAGCTACATTCACCTGTACCGTCACACCAGACACATTCCGGCTTTTGCTCCCCTCTGGTCTTAAGGGCTTCATCAGATGGATGATATTTTCTTATAACCTCAACCTTTTTACTTTCTTTATCATACCTGATAATAACTTCCCATTTATTTTCTCCTTCTTTAAATGGAATATTGACAGGCACCATATAGAGGTCTTTTTCTCCTTTACAGACAATGGAGGTTTCCTGCCCGTCCATATATACCTTAAGAGTCTCGGAAACAGCACAGAAAGCTTTTGATATAAAACAGTTTTCTTTAAAAGACAGGGTAATCTGAGATAAAAAAACGAGAAGCAGCAGGGCAGAAGAGAAGATTAAGACACTTCTTCCAATTTTTTTCATAACTTATTCACCTCCTTATGATTTTAATGCAGATTTAACTGGCTATGTTCAAAATTCTTTAGAATGAGTCATAATCCTTCATATATTATACCAAAGGATAAGTTGAGTAACCCTTCAACGGAATAAAACCTATACTTTGGTATAGGTTTTATTATTTACCAAAAGTGATATATAATATTACAGGTAGTTTCAGAAATTCTTATAATTTAAATTCATAATTTTCAATTTAAAACACCTCCACTTAATTTCTTCAGAACAGTAGAATGTGAAGGAGATGTATGTGATATTATCAGAGCAGAGCCGAATGTGATTATTTTTCGTGTTCTGCCTGATGAAGAAATCTCCCTGGTCTTTTCAGCAAAAAGGCCGGGAGTGGATTTTTTACTTCAACCGGTAAAGATGGATTTCGGTTATAAAGAATCTTTCCAGAAACGTCTTCCTGAAGCCTATGAAAGATTGCTTTTAGATGTAATCAGAGGAGATGCCACACTTTTCCCGAGGTTTGATGAAATTGAAGCTACATGGGACATTGTAGAATCGGTAATAAATTTATGGGAAACAAAAAATGAGCCGCCTGTGTTAAAATATATTCACGGCACAGACGGCCCCGGTGAAAATTTATTTGACTGCTGTGAAGGAAACTGGAAGAAATTGTAGTTCTGAAGAGAAGTGGTGGTTTGCAAACCGCCGCTTTTGCTATATATTCCATAATCCCTTTAATTGTTCCGCCCGTGGTATTCCTTTTCTCCCTCCGAGAGAACGGCATTTAAGACCTGCTATAAGGGATGCAAACTCCAGGTTTTTCTCAAGACTGTATCCGAGAGTAATACCACGGGCAAAGGCACCGTGAAACACATCTCCGGCGCCGGTAGTATCTACGACAGGAGAAACACTGTATGCTTTCTGCCTTATGACTTTACTGCCATCGCAGGCAAGAGAACCTTCTTCTCCAAGGGTAACTACAAGTACGGAAGAAGGGAATTTTTTCTGCCATAAGATTACGGCTTTTTGAAGTGTTGTCTCTCCCGTAAAGGAAAGAAGATATTTTACAGGAAGAATATTATGGGTAGCGAGAGAAAAAATTTCATCATTTTCAGGAGCATACCTTTCTATATCAGTGACAACAGGGATATTTTCCTTTCTGGCAATTCTGACTGCTTCAAGGGAAGCTCTGGAATGATGCACATCGGTAAGAAGACAGGAACAATTTTTTATAAAATCTCCGTCTATATCTTTTTCTGAAAGCAATCTTTTATTTCCTCTGTTATAAAAGATTGTACGTTCTCCGCTATGGGTAAAACAGAAAGCTATATGAGAGGTAGCGCCTGTATCAATAAATAAACGGCTCACATCCACTCCTTCTGCTACAAGAGACTGTCTTATCTTCTCCCCTGTTTCATCATCGCCTGTGACTCCTGTTACGGCACATATTCCTCCCAGACGGGCTGCCGTTACAATCGCTGTTCCTGCCTGCCCTCCGCCCTGTTGATCCAGAAAAGATATTTCTGCCTTTTCACCGGCACCGGGATACTTATTTACAATACCGATATAATCCCAGGCAACGCCGCCTATGGCAATGATATCAAATGTTCCGGGTGAATTCATGTTAGAATCGTGACGCGTGACGCGTGACGCGTGACGCGTGAAATACTCCGTTTATAGTAGAAAAATGGCGAACACGGCAATAATCTCTACTCACCATTCACTGTTCACCGGTAAATAAACATGAAAGAAACTGATGGTTCGCATCATGTTATATAGTTAAACTTTTTTATAAACACAGCGTGGTACAACATATTTAACAGGACATTTATCTGCATCGTCTCCGTAAGGACATGTTATTACCATTTCCGTTAAAGCCACTTCCTCATCAACAGAATATTCGGTAATTCCGAGATTGTACAGAGCATTACAGGCATTACGTCTCACGCTCCAGAAATCACAGGTTTTAATCAATTCCTCCAGAGGGGATGTTGCCTTTTTATCATTCAATTTTCCAAGGACTCTTGCTGCTTCTTTCCTGATCTCTCTGTTTTCATCCTTCAGTCTTTCTATTACAATATCGGTAACAGCAGAATTCCCTGCGCCTATAGTACCGAGAACCGACAGAACTTTGTTTCTGATAAGAGGTTCTCTGTGACCTGCCAGAGCCATAACATCCTCTATTGCATCAGAGGCTTTCATGGATTTTATAGCTTCCAGTGCCTGACAGATAACATTTTTATCTGCATCATTCAAATGTAACCTGATTACAGGCAATGCTTCTACTGCTTTAATTCTTCCAAGAACCTGAAGGGCACCTATTTTTGCCCATACGGCAAGTTTAATTTTCTTCAAAGCCAGAAGAATTTCTTTCTCTAAAAGCTCCGACTCCCTGCGGGCGAACATATCTGTCAGGGCAGGAAGGGCTCTGCTGTCTTTGAGCTCTGCAAGAGCTCTTATAGCTCTTATTTTAAGGCGTATTACATCGCCGCTTACTGCCATATTTATCAGTTCCTTTATATCTATGGGATTGATACAGAGGACTTCTACAAGATCCTGCACGGACGAAAGACTGCTCATTTCGGAAAGGGTATTGACAGCCGTTATACGTACCAAATTATGGCTGTCCTGAAGACAATCTATAAGAGCCATTAAAGCTTTTTCGGATTTCAACTTGCCAATTGCTTCAATAATAGCTTTCTTTTTATATTTATTATTTGTATGTTTGAGAGCCTCAATAAGAGCTTCCACAACTGACTCTCCCTGAGCAGCCATAGCAGCTACGGCTTTTTCTCTCACAACGGCATTAACATCTCCCATGAGTTTCAGCAAAGGTGTTATAACTTCATGGCCCCCTATTTTACCGAGAGCTCTTACTACCTCTTCTCTGACGGAAATATCTTCATCACAGGAAAGCCTGATAAGTTCCTCTTTTGCAGATGTACACTTCAACTCGCCGAGAACCCTTACAATACCTGCTTTTATCTGGGTACTGTGAGAGGAAAGAGAACTGATTAATATATCTACTTCTTCTTTCCCTGTTTCTATAAGTGCCTCTACAGCCTTTTTATGTATTTCTTCATCAGGCAACTGTAATATATACAGCAGAGAAAGGACCGATTGGAAATCTCCCTCTGATTTTATGACATCAATCTCATTGTTAATAATATTTACAGCAGTATTTCTGACAAACCATTCAGGGTCCTGACACAGTCCTATCAATTCACCTATAACATAGAGACCGCCGATTTTCCTGAAATTCCCCAGGGCTCTTATTGCAGCGGTTCTTATATTGGGATTTGCATCCAGAAGAATTTTGGGTTTTAAAAGATATTTCATGGAATCGGGATTTTTTGTATCAGCCAGAGCGTATATAGCTGTTTCTCTTACACTGTCATCTTTATCATTCAGTGCATCTACAAGAAGAGAAAAAGCATCTTCCCCGGACATCTTTGAAATATCAACGACTGCTCTTCTTCTTACTTCAGTTATATCACTGTTTAATTGTCCTGACAATTCGCTTAAAGTCATAGTAAACACCTATATTCTTTCTATAAATCCTTCACAGCATTTACCGGGGTTAAAGCCAGTCAAAGTATGATTACATGCTATATTTGCCGTTATCCCTGCAACACCGGCAAAACATCCGATACGGGGACAGGTCAATTCACTGATGACATTGCCTCTGTCCAGTATATCCTGACAGCATGGAAGGTAGACACAGTTAAATACAGATACCTCGAGTTTATTGGGATTTACCTCTCTTAATACAAATTGCCTGGTATCTTCAAAAAGTCCGCTCTTAAGCCCCAGCTCTATATAAGCTTCCACTGCTTCTTTTATTGTACCGGCCGGTTTCATATGATAACCATATTCATTGCATATGATATCAATCAAATTACCGGCTGCATTTTCATATACTCTCCTGCAGAATTCCCCCGGATGAGGGAAAAAATCCCTGGCACTTTCCTCTATGGCTGTAACCCAGATTCTTACAAGTTCTCTTTGAGTTCTTCCATGTTTATATTTGGGATCTATCATGTTACTTCTCCTCCACTAATTTCTTTGTTTCCTGTGCTATTACAAGCTCTTCATTTGTGGGGACACATAAAACTGCAGTTTTCCCTTTACTTATTATTAAACTTCTCTTATCATTCATCTCTTTATCAATTTCTATGCCCAGGAATTCAAGTCCTTCACAGACAAGTTCTCTTACACGGGAAGCATTTTCTCCTATACCGCCGGTAAAAACAACCGCATCAAGACCTCCCATGACTGCCCCGTAGGCACCTATATATTTTTTAATCCTGTGGCAGAAAACATCGAGAGCCAGTTTAAACTGAGCTTCTCCTCTGTCGGCCCCGTCTATTATCTCTCTCATATCATTTGATCTTTCCGAAATGCCTTTGAGACCTGACTGGTTATTCATAAGTTTATCCATTTCGGCAGGTTTGAGTCCTTCTTTTTCTATGAGATAGGTAACAATGGCAGGGTCAATATCCCCGCATCTTGTTCCCATAACAACACCTTCAAGAGGAGTAAATCCCATGGACGTATCTATGGAAATACCTCCTTTAACTGCAGCAATACTTGCGCCGTTTCCGAGATGACATGTGACTATCTTCAAATCCTCAACAGGTCTTTTTAAAATTTCTGCAGCTTTCTTTGAAACATAATAATGGGATGTGCCGTGAAAACCATATCTTCTGATACCCATTTTCTTATATAAAGAATAAGGAAGGGCATATATGTAAGAAGAAGGAGGCATTTTCTGATGAAAAGCAGTATCAAAAACGCCAACCTGAGGTTTTCCCGGTATAATTCTGGCACATTCTTTTATACCTTTCAGATTATGGGGATTATGAAGAGGAGCGAACTTAATACAGTCTTCTATTTGCTGTATAACTTCGTCGTTAATGATAACAGAACTGGCAAATTTCTCTCCCCCGTGAACCACGCGATGACCGATGGCCATAATTTCATCCATGTTTTTTATTGTACCATGCTGGGGATGGGTAAGAATATCAATTATCTTCTGAATTGCCACTGCATGATTACTGATTTCCGTAACTTCTCTGTATTCGTTTTTACCTTTCGGTTGATACCTGAAAATAGCATCAGTACTGCCTATTCTTTCTACTATACCTTTTGCCAGATTTTCTTCTGTCTCTGCACGGATAAGTTGAAATTTAGCAGATGAGCTGCCACAGTTTAATACCAGGATATTTATTGTTACCACCTTCTTTTAATTAGCTATTAGCTATCAGTCGGGCTATCAAGCTGTTTAAAGCTGACGGCTGAAGTGCTGAATTATTTTTCGACAAATAATTTAAAAGCCCTTTTAAAGAGTCCAGAGTTTAATGTTTTCTCTAATTTATATTAGAATCGTAACGCGTAACGCGTTACGCGTGACGGGACGAACAGTTTTTCATTTAAACACCCATCTATCTTATTGCAATTCCCATTCGATGGTATAATTTTCCTGCCATATATTCTTCAGATGCAGTTCTATCTTATCAGTAGATATCTTCGGGAAATAAATATAACCGTCTGCTTTTTGCCCCTGTGATATAGTACTATCAAAAATGCTGTCACATCTTATCATATCATGTCTGTTTCCGTCTCCGTCTATCATATAGGCATTATCTTTGAAAGGAGTAATATTCATATCCGAATGACTTGCATTATCAATGATTACCTGGAATACGATGTTTGTAGAGATACCTCTGTTTTTTATCTCCTGTTGCATAAGTTTTGTTTTCATATCATTATTAATATCTGTTCTCTGAGAAAGACGGTAAGTAGAATAAACTCTGAACAGTTCCTGATCCCACATTATAACTGTAATTTTTGATACGGGAGGGGTAACAGGTTTACCGTAATCCGGCTGGCCGTAATTATAATTATTATAATCACTGTAATCGAGCCTGTCTGAAGACATTCTCGTAGCTGTAGTAGCCATATATAAAGGGTCGCCGTACATTATGGCCAGGCCGAGATTGGCAAGATTATACTGCCAGTCATCATCTTCTGAAGTATTGTTTTCTTTTTTACTTCCTGTTTCTATCTTTATAGCCCTGGTTCTCATGGCAAGCACACTGTAATAATCGTCTACAGGATTACTTGAAGGACTGTATTTTATATTAACAGGCTGTGAAGTAATTTCATCGGGAACAGGAGATTTTTCGCCGACTGAAACAGGAGGATTATCAGTGCTGACTGAAGAAAAATCTTTTGTGACAGTATCTCCAAGGTCAGCTATGGAAGAAGACAGTTTTTCAGTTATCCTTACATTACATGAATTCTCACCGAGAACAGCAATAACTTTTCCTTTTGCAATGGGTTTTTGCAGTCTTAAAATAAGGAGAGTATCGTCTGTCTGAATATTATCATTGCTTCCAAGACTTACTATAATCTCATCCTGTGATACAACCTTCACAACCATGCCAACCCTTCCGTAAGCCAGAAAAACAGTTGATAACACCATTACCAGTGTTAGAAAAACAATTTTAAATTTCATTTGAATAAACACCTCCGGACATGAGTGATTATAATATATTACTGAGGTGAGCATAAATAATAAATATATGCTCTCGTAAAGCGTAATGCGTGACGGGAGGAAAACTTTTATTACATGGTTATGCTCAGGTCAGTATCATAATTATTATATCATACATGAGAAAAAAGGCAATTGGTTTCGTGACGCGTCACGCGTGACGGGAGAGCTTATTTTTTGTATAATGATAGTTATAAAAAAATCACATATATTTACATTTTATTCTAAATAAAATATAATGTAATCTATAGCTGGTTTCATTAAATACTCAACCCGGTAATTAATCTTTTATTTAAGTTAAAACCTTCGCGTCACGCGTTACGCGTCACGCGTCACGATTCATCGAGGTGATTTATATCAGAACCTTTATAGTTATATTACTCATAATCTTTACCATATTTGTTGTAGTTATGAATCTTCTGAGTAATTATTACCAGCCGGCAGATACAAGTACCTCTCTCAGTACAGGTCAGCTGGAATTCACCCTGGAAACAGGTAAAAAAGTATTTCAACAGGGCGAAGATATAGATATAAAACTTTCTGTAAAAAATATAACAGATAAACCTGTTACACTGGAGTTCGAAACAACACAGTCCTGTGTATTTATAATAAGACAGCAGGTAAATTTCGTATTTTTCAGCTACGGTATGGATGTATGGAAATCATCGTACGGGAAGAGATATGAAGAAAAAGAAAATCAAATAGTCCTGAAACAGGGGCAGAAAAAAACATTTCAAACAGCATGGAAACAGGTAAACGCAAAAGGTGAACCGGTAAACCCCGGGAAATACGTTATAAGCGCTGCCTTACTTACAAAAAACAAACAGCCTCTTTTACAGCTCAGGATGAATACAAAATAAATAGCTATCAGCAGTCAACTTTCAGCTTTCAGGCAATTGAATAACATGTTGAAGAATAATATAAGATTTAGTGTGGTGAGCATAAATAATACATATCTGGTCCCGTTACGCGTGACGGTAGGAAGACTTTTATGATATGCTTATGGTCATGTCGGCAGTTTATAGCTGACATTGCTCAATGGTAATAAACAAAGAGGAAGTTATGTCAGTAACCTGTATAAAGTGTAAAACAAGTAATAGGGAAAAAGCAAAATTTTGTTCTAAATGCGGAAATCTTATGGTTCAGACACAGAACCCTGAGAAAAAGAACAGTGAAAAAATTCTCGGCAACAGATACAGAATAGAAAAATTAATAAAAAGCGGCGGCATGGGAGCCATATACAGAGGGAAACATATAAAACTTGACGAAACCTTTGCCATAAAAGAAATGATATTTACCTCTACAGATGAAAAACAAAATCAATATGCTATGAAACGCTTTTATGAAGAGGCAAAACTCCTATCCAGATTAAGACATCCGAACCTTCCCGTAGTAACGGATTATTTTGATGAAGATAATAAATATTACATAGTAATGGATTTTGTAGAAGGAGAAGATCTGGGAGAAATATTAAAAAAATACGGTTCTCCGGGCCTTCCGGAAAAACATGTAACGTTCTGGACAGAAGAAATATTAAAAGTCCTGGATTATCTTCATTCACAGAACCCGCCTGTTATATACAGAGATATAAAACCTTCAAATGTAATGATAAGAAGAAGTGATAAAAAAGTCATGCTTGTAGATTTTGGCATAGCCAGAACTGTTCAGGGTAATGTTTATTCGGGACAGACTGCCATAGGAACATTCGGCTATGCACCTCTGGAACAGTACAGAGGCTCTGTGGAACCAAGAAGTGATATATATGCCCTTGGAGCTACAATGCACTGTCTTCTCACAGGTGTGGAACCTGTATCATGTGACTTCAGGCCTGTAAGAGAAATAGTGCCGTCACTGTCGGAAGAAATAGAGAAAATAATAGCAAAATCTGTCATGGAAAAACCGGAAGACAGATATTCTTCTGCAAAAGATATGTTAAAGGCCATGAATTTTTCACAGGAAGGATACAGGCAACATTTACGTAAAAACCTTCCCCCTCAACCGGTGGAAAGAAAAAAAATAATATGTGATTTAAGGACAAGAACATTTTTAAAAGAGCAAATAAGAGATGAAAAAAATATAAATGCCATAAAAAATATTATAAACAACTGGGGTAATAAAGAAAGCTGGTTTTCAAGGGATCTCGGAAAAAAAATAGACATCACGCAAATAGTAAGGGAAAATGGTTTTATAATTTCTATTGAAGTGCTCTTTCTGGAAAGACTCCTGGAAGAAGGGATGGAGCCATGCAGTGGTGAGACACAGAAAAGTCCGGTTTTTAATGAACCGTCTTATAAATCTCTGGAAGATTTCCCTGTAACGGGCCCTCCGGCAAATTTCACGACAAAACTGGATGAACATTATATTTTCCCTGATTCAAAGGAAGTAGTAAGGTGTCCGAAATGCGGAGGCGACGGTGATATTACCTGTAAAGACTGCAGGGGAAAAGGGATAACAACAAAAACAAAAAAGATAAACAGTAATTCTCCTCCTTCAACGGAATCTGCAAAATGTAAATATTGCAGGGGCACAGGTGAGTCTACATGTGATCTGTGTAATGGCTATAAAGAAATTATAAAATATCTCTATTTCAGCACAAAATATTATCCCATGTATTTTTCGGAAATACTCTACAGGGGAAGACTAGATAAAGGTTTGTTCCAGGAAAGTGATAAATTTCTTATATATGAAGAAGAAATCTTTGACAGACAGAAGGGCAAATCCTTTGATGACATAAAACTTAAGCCCCTTCACAACTCTTTATTTGATGAGTCCTTACATGCCCTTATGGATGAAATAAGCTCCCATCATAAAGATGAGAAAAAAATGCTTAAAATACCTCTTAAAATGAAACTTTCCATAGAAGAAATGGTAATAAGGGAAGTGCAGTTTAAAGATAAAAAGAAAAACAATACCCTCTGGTTATACGGAACGGAAACGGAAAAAGACAGATTGACAATAGAAAACCGTCCCCTTCTATGGTCTGCCGAAGATGTAATAGACGGCGTGAGAAACATGCTTACAGGACGCAGATAACGAATCGTGACGCGTGACGCGTGACGCGAGGATACCAATCGTTCTAATAATGTGCCAGCGTTATTTTTCTTAACAGCTCTTAATTACCTTTATTTTCTGTTTCAGTCATAGAAACGGAAAATCTCTTTTTTACCAGAAAAACAATAATAATTAATAAAATTATACATGGCATTACTACAATCCAGACTTTTTTGAAGGATTCAAAATAATATTTAAATGTCTCTCCTCCGTAATATATGGCACAGCAGAAAAATGTAGACCATAAAAAGGCACTCAACAGATTTATAAGGCCAAATTTAACAGGAGACATCTGGCCGCTGCTGCATACCAGGGCTATGGCTGTACGAAGACCTATGAGAAACCTGGAAGGAAGAACAGCCCAACCTCCGTAAGTATCT
This sequence comes from Vulcanimicrobiota bacterium, assembly GCA_040217695.1. Lineage (GTDB taxonomy): Bacteria > Vulcanimicrobiota > SpSt-956 > SpSt-956 > JAKJGF01 > CALARM01. Next base: position 58,278 of record JBEHWO010000002.1, read on the forward strand.
ACCATCTTTTTAATCCATGGATACCAGGCCTGAAGCCTCTTCGATTTTGCTATGACCTTATCAGTATTACCTCTAACCAGATGAAAATAAATATTGTCTCCAGTAGCTCCTCCTATGGTGGCCATAAGAATTATACCGGGAAGACTCATATAACCCATACCGCAGAAAATACATGATACGAAAAGAACTGTCTCACCTTCAACAATAGTACCGATAAGAACTGCCAGATACCCCAGAAGAGAAAGAAACTGTTTATTTTCATTACCACCATTCTGAAACATGGCAAAAACATAATCTTTAAACGATGCTCCGTATAAAGACAGTAAAACTATAACTATAAGAAGCACTATTACAATAATCACATTTTTTATATTTTTATTCATAAAAACAAGCCTTTCCACCCGTCACGCGTCACGCGTTACGCGTCACGAATTTACCATATCCACTTGAAACCTGCTATCATGACAATATATCTTACAATTCTCCCGCTGTAAGTATAAATTATAAAATCTCTCAATCTGATGCCTATTATTCCCGATGCAAGAACAATAGGGTCTCCTATACCGGGAATCCAGGACAGAAGCAGTATGGGACTTTTATATTTGTTCACTCTCTCTATGGCTTTTTTTATACCGGGATTATTTTTATCTACAGAAAAATATCTTTTTATTATATAATTATCACACATTACACCCATAAAATAAGTTGCAGTAGAACCGAGACAGTTTCCTGCCGATGCGGAAAGGAAACAGAGAACCGGATCCATACCTTTGACTAAAGCAACGATAATAAAACCTTCAGATGCGAAAGGAAGTATGGTGGCAGATAAAAAACACCCCGTAAATAAATAGAACATGCAGGTGAGTAGCAGCCGGTGAACAGTGAGTAGAGGATTACCGCTATTCACTATTCACTATTCACTATTCACTATTTCACCTCCAGAGAAAATCTTCTTTCCACATATTATTCTTCTTCAAAGATTTTATCATCAAACTGTCATGTTTACCGTGGGCCCATGTATCTGCCATATCGGACAGATCTTTATACTGGCCGTATGAGCCGTAATTTCCTCTGTATCTGAAATATTGAGACGGTCTCGCAAAAAACCTGGCATAGGCATGTTCAAGAAGGAATTTCATCTCTTCATTTGATATACGGGGATGATGAAAAGTAAGATTGAGGCCGTCAAATTTTTCCCAGTCAGACTCAAAAATTTCATCCCTTATCTCTTCATAAAATTTCGTTCCCGGAAAGGGAGTCAGTATTTTATAGGAAGCAAGAGTAGTATCCAGTTCAAGAGAATATCTCGTTGTTTCCACAACACTCTTTACCGTATCTTTCAGATAACCGAATATATAAAAAGCCTGTGTCTGTATTCCCTTTTTCCAGCAATATTTTATCATATTTCTCTGATGTTCGTCAGGGACGGGCCGCCTTCCGAGTTCTCTCATAGATTCTTCATTTATTGACTCAACGCCGAAAGTCATTCTCTTCAATCCGAGCTTCTTAAGCCTCTCAAGGAGAGGTATATCTACTGTATCAAGCCTTGTTTCTATTTCAAAATATATATCCAGCCCGAGTTTTCCCAGTTCTTTCATAAATTCTTCAATTCTGTCTTTTCTCCCTGTAAAATTTGAATCCCGAAATATTATATAATGACTTCCGAAAAGCCTGTAATTTCTTTTTATTTCTTTTATAACCCTGTCTATCGATTGAAATCTGTATGAACCGCCTATACGATGGGGGCAGTAACTGCACATTTCAGGACAGCTTCTGCTGCTTACCATCGGTATGACTTTACTGATAGATTTCATTGTCCCCGGTAGAGCATTTTTTGTTTTATTAAATATTTCCCAGTCGGAAAAAGGAAGACTGTCCATATCAGCAATCTCAGGAGAATCTATCATACCTGAAAAATTTTCGCTGAAAGCAAGTTCCATACATGCTGCTTCCGGCTCTCCCTTTATAATAAAATCTGCGGCAGAAGAAAAAAGATGAGGGAGATGGGTGGCACAGAGCCCTATAAAACCTGTTTTACCATGCCTGTTTTTTTCTTTAAATTTTCTTGCCCAGTACCGTTCATTTTTATAATCTACAAGAGAAGACAATATTATGGCCACATCACCTTCCGGCACGGGGCCGTCTGTAAATATAACTTCATGACCTGCCCCTTTAAAGATAGACGCAAGAAGAGACATTTGAATACTGGGAATATTCTGATAGGCTCTCCTTACCCATTCGAGCCACAGGGTTGTTATGGAGAAAGCTTTAAATCTGGCGCCGAAACCGCCTACAATGGTATCTTTATTGACAAAACCATTTTTTCCTTTTATATCTGCAAGAACTATTTTTGACATTATTTACCTCTTTAAATAGTGAGAAGTGAGAAGTGAGAGGTGAGATGAAAGAGTAGAGAATTATGACTTCTCACTTTTCACTTTTCACTTTTCACTTTATTCATATCTCAAAGCATCGATAGGATTTAACTTGGAAGCCCTCAGAGCAGGATATACACCTGCTATTAAACCAACAAGAGCAGAGAAGAAACAGACAAAAAACATATAATAAAGCGGAACTTCAGCAGGAAGATCTATCATATAACTTAGAATTCTGGAAAAAGAGATACCGATGATTATGCCTATAAGAGCACCTATTAATGTGAGTATAATCGATTCCATAAGAAACTGTATGAGAATATCCTGGGTTTTTGCTCCCACGGCTTTTCTTACTCCAATTTCTCTGGTCCTTTCACCGACAGACACAAGCATAATATTCATTATGCCAATGCCTCCGACGAGTATTGATATGGAAGAAATTCCTCCCAGCATAAGAGTAAGTATTCTGCTTATTACCGAAAGAAGAGAAAATATTTCTGTCTGAGAACCTACGGTAAAATTATTTTCCTTATCCTTTTTAAGATTATTTCTTTTTCTTAAGAGATCTACAATTTCATTTTTGGCGGAGTTCATACTGTCAGAATCATTCGGCTGAACAAGTATATTTGTTACATTCCTGGTTTTTCCCATACTCAATTTCTTCTGCATGGACGAAAGAGGAACAAAAATCGTATCGTCCATATCCTGTATGATAATCATACCTTTTTCCTGAAGTATGCCTATTACTTTAAAATTGGCTGTATCTACCTTTATGATTTTACCTATGGGGTCTTCTCTTCCGAAGAGCTTTTTCACAACAGTTCTTCCCAGGAGACAGACACTTCTCTGGGAATTATAGTCCTGAATATCGAAAGGCTTGCCTATATCTACAAACCAGTTTCTTACAACATAATAATCGGGTGTGGTGCCGGAAATACTTGTTCTGTATTCGGATTTTTTATATTTACATGTTACGGAATCGCTTAATACAGGCACTGCATATCTTACGGAAGGACATTCTTTTTCTATGACTTTTGCATCTTCCATGGACAGATTACTTTTCACAAGGCCTGTAAGCCTTATGGCCTGACTGTCTCCGCCGCCGGGAAGAACAGTTATAAGATTGGGGCCGAGACCGTTAATTTTACTGCTTATGGCAGCTTCGGCACCGATACCGACAGAAACAATACATATAACAGAAGCCACACTTACAGTAACTCCCATCATACTTATAAGGCTTCTCACAAAATTATCTTTAAAATTGTTTTTCGCAATAATCAGATTTTCAAGTATTTTAAGAAACATAATTTTAGATGACGTGACGCGTAACGCGTGACGCGTGACGCGAGGATTTTATAGATTATACGTGTTTTACGCATACAGGGGTACGGCGCACCGTACCCCTGTATGATGATTGAATTCTATTCCTGATTATACAGGACTTTCCACCTTTTCAGGGATATCAGAACTCTTTGCAGGTCTTCCGAACTGTTTTTCTATATCCTGTCTGTATAAATTATTATAGGTACAGAAAGGTATGAGTCTTCCGTCCGGCACTGCATAATGTATTACACATCTGCTGGTTCTCTCCACATCAATATTATAGAGATCCATAAAATGCATATTACTCACAGTGATTGTATTACGGTTGAGTCTGTCAACAGTTTTTCTCTCACCTGTTGTGACAATCTCTTTAATGAGATTTACAAAGGTATTTACATTCAGATCTGACGGTAAATTCTTTGTTTTTACAAACTTTGCAATATTTGTGACAAAATTATAAGAAATCTTCAGTTTGCTTGTACCTTTATCGAGTAAAGTTGCCTGTTGGTCAAGGAAATCGACAATCCCTGCCATATCAAGGAATCTTGTGTAAGGTATAAGTTTTCCGTTATCTACATAGGTAAGACAGTGACTTCCGCAGTGAGGATGACATGAAACATTTTTAAAACGTTTCATCTGCATCTTCCATGAATTATAGAAATGAAGGAATTTGGATGTAAAGGCATAGGGCAGGAAATCATCTGCCGTAATAGCTCCGTCTGTCTGTTCTTCAAGGAGTCTGAAACCATCGGGAGTAGTTATTCTCTGTTCTACAAGATCCTTGAATTCAAGATCCATCCTTCCCATAAAGGAAACCTGCTGGAAATTAACGGTTTTTATGACATCTTTATTATCGGCACAGAACCTTACTATATCACCTAGTTGATGGTCGTTTACACCTTTGGCCACTGTAACAACGAGGAAGAAGCAGTTATCTGCTATTTCTTTACTCTTAAATCCGGCCTGTCTCATATTCTCTATGGCTTTCATCTTTATCGGAAGAATATCAAAGCCTCTTGTTTTTAAATATACGTCGGGAGTAGTGCCGTCAAACTGTAAATATACCTTTGTAAGTCCGCTGTCTATAAGTTTTTTACAGTAATCGACACTCTTTGCCAGTTTAATGCCATTTGTATTGATATAAATAGCAGTATAACCGACCTCTTTTGCAAGGGCAAGTATTTCAGGCAGATCTTCTCTGACAGTCGGCTCACCGCCTGAGAACTGTATTGTTGTAAGGGGAGCAGGGTTTACTTTCTTTGCATTTTCAAGCATAAACCTTATCTCTTCCATAGTAGGTTCAAATACATGTCCTCCTTCATTGACCTTGGCAAAACAGACAGGACATCTCAAATTACATCTGTTTGTAATATCCATTATGAGCATATAGGTTCCCGAATGATGTTCTTTACATATACCGCAGTCAAGAGGGCATCCCTTTATTTTATCATTATGCGGTGTCTCAAACCCCTTATCTGTTACGCTGTAATAATTGAATCTTTTAAAAGATTTCGGGTCGGACCAGTAAATATCAAGAGTTTCTCCATGTTCGGGACAATGCTTTTTCATCCATATCTTATCATTTTCTTCATAAACATGGGCTTCCAGCATCTTTCTACATGTGGGACACATGGACCCGGTTTTAAAATCAACTTTATTGTTATCCATAATTTAACTTAATTACTATCTGAAATACTTACGTCACAGTTTCGTAACGAATATCCAGTAGTTTACACCTCCTTAAAATTAAAACGATTTCACATTTTATCATATTTCTTATAGAAATATAGAGATCCTTTTTAAAAATATTTAAAATATTTTCTTTATCAAAGACGGAATTAAAAGTCCTAAAAAAGTAATCCATGTAATTATATACGGAGTTAAAAGAACCTTACGTTTTTCGACCCAGTCAGGGCAAACAGGTTCTTTTATTTTAAACTTGCTGGACGGTCCGCCCATAAAAAACGTCTTGTAACATTCAACAACCATTCTCTCGGAGCCGATACAGGCAAAAAACAGCAGAGAATATTCACCCGTTACAAGAGGTGACAGAATACCTCCCCATATGCCGCCAAAGATAAAACTCCTGGGGAATTTCACAATATCAAACCCCTCTATAGGAGCATCTTTCCACATGCCTCCCAGAGAAGAAGCAAGTCCGCTCATAGCCCCCCAGAAAATACAGGTCAACAAATGGATCCTTATAAAATTCCCGTATATTTCAGGTATGCAGAACATGGCATAAATCAGTCCGAGGAAACCGATACCGAGAAAAATTCTGAGTATTTTGCCGTCTACGATTTTTCCGAGATAATGAAATTTTGTAGGTATATTATATTTTTCCTGGTTTTCTTCTCTGAAAAATGCTTTGAGAGTCTCTGTAAATACTCTTTCCAGAGCGATTACAAAAACAAAAAAGAGAGCCAGATTAATTTCTTTATAACCGTGGATCTTCAGAAGAAAAGGCATTATCAGCCCGAATACGGCACCGACAATTATACTTCTTATATATTTTTTTATAATAAACGGTTCATAGGGAGAATCTTTATATCCACCCCAGCAGGATGAATGTAATCCTGCTATAGAGCCTACCAGAACATAGATTAATAACATCAGGAATCTCTTCAGTATAAGAATTTAGTGGATTACACATTCATGTGTTTCCACGGAAGAAGAAATTTTCTCTTCTTTTTCAGGGAGAGCTTTCTCTTCTTTTTTCAATATAATAGAATATTCTATTAACATAACAATGACTGTTATATGTGAAAGAATTGTTATCAAAATAATACTGTAGCTGAAAAACACAGGTTTTATAAGTCCGAGTATAAGACCGACCCATATAATCAAACCTCTGTCTCCCCTGCCTACAAGTTTAAAAGGCTGCTTTTTTGTGAGTATTCCGCCTACATTTGACACAACACTTATGAGAACACTGCCCCATATAGATAAAATACCCCATATAAGAGAAGGCATAAGAACAGGTTCCATAGAAAGACCTGCAGCAAGTCCGATAAAACCTTCCACATATTTGTCTACTGTAACATCAAGGAGACGACCAAAAGGAGTCGTAGTTTTTTTGAGTTTCGCTATTTCTCCGTCCATTATGTCACAGCATGCCATAGCAAGTCCAAAAACCATAGCCCAGAAATAGGAACGGAAATATATCATTAAAGACATGGAAAAACCCATAAAAAGCCCTATCATAGTCCACGTATTCGGTGTAAAACCCCATCTGGAAAGACGGTCTGCCACTTTAAGATAATATTTCCTGTGGGCACTCTGTCTGAGTTCGTAAATCATAATTATCTCCTAATAATCACAGAAAGCTTTAAGAGCATCTTTTTTTGAGTAAGAACAAAGTAAAAAAGTAAATTGGAAGTATTATATCACAGGGAATTTTAAAAAGCAACCATATTTTATTATGAGAAGGGTTTCATAAAATTATGTAGAAAATATTTTATTCTGTAAAACATTACTGTGGTGAGCATAAAATATATGCTCCCGTGACGCGTAACGCGTGACGGGAGGAAAAATTTTATTACATGCTTATGCTCAGGTCAGAAAAAGGGAAAAACTTCATAAATCGAAGACAATTTTAAATAAAAAACTATTGCTCTCCAGAGATTTTTCCTGTATAATCTACAATTCGAGGTATTTTTAACAGTTAAAATCTGGTTTCTGGTTCCGGGATTCAGGTTTTTAAAATGCAACCCGGCCCATATAACCAAATTCTAAGATTCCTGTAATTTTAAAATTTATGAACAAAAAAATTATATTATTACTATCGATTTTCATATTTTTGCTTACCCCGTATATTAAAGCATCGGAAAAATCTCTAACACTGGAAGAATGTATAAACTTTGCCCTGGAGAATAATTCTTCCATAGAGGTGGCACAGAAACAGATAGATGTAACCGGTGCAAACATAAAAGAGATTAATGCAGGAAAATATCCCAGAATATATGTATTGGGTTCTGCAAGAAAGTGTGAGTATCAGACAGGTTATATGGATTTCAGCCTGTCACCTCCAAACCCGGACTTAACGGACGGCAAACAGATATATTTAAACAGTGATAATTTCGATGCATCTATGGCAGTAGAAATAAGTCAGACTGTATATGACGGAGGAGACATACACATTAAATTAATCGCTGCACAGCTTGAAAAAGAAAATGCAGAAATCAACATGGAATCGGTAAAGGAAGATGTATCATATAAAGTAAAATTGGCTTTTTATTCTGCTCTTAAATCAAAAGACCAGTTCCGTCTATCAGAAGAAAATGTAAAAACCGGTGAAGAGCATTTAAAACTTGCAAAAGCACTCTTTGATGCCGGTCTTGTGCCGCAGGTAGATATGGTAACAGCAGAAGTGGCCCTTACAAAAGCCTCCATGCTTTTTTCTCAGGCTCAGAACGAATATAATAAATCCGTTAATAATCTCAATACTGCAATGGGAAGAGAACTGGAAGATACCGTTGATATTTACGGCGACAGCTCATACATTCTTTTACATATAGATGAAAAATCTGTGATGGAAAGAGCACTTACGGGCAGATGTGAAATAAGACAGCTTAACCTGGCCCTCTCCAACCAGCAGGACAGTGTAAGTAATATTGAAGCCCTTATAAAACCTACAATAAATGCAAATGCAGGTTATATAGTAAGAAACAACAATTCTATCGGAAGAAAAGGGTTTTATTTCGAAGTTGGTTTAAATTTACCTATATTCAATGTAGCAGACAGGGCAGAACTTGAGAAAATCCGGGCTAAAACAGCAGAAGCGGAAAAACAGAAAGAACTGCTGGTATCAACTGTAAAACTTGAAGTAAAAAATGCCCTGCTTGATGTAAAAAGTGCGGAAAGCTGTATAGAAATAGCAGAAAAAGAAGTGGAACTGGCATTGCTTCACCTGCAGATTTCCGAAGGAAAATATAAACAGGGCGCAGGAACTATAATGGAAGTAACAAATTCACAGTTAAATCTTATGAAATCAAAAACCGATTATATCAATGCAATCTATAATTATAAAATAGCTCTGGCAACTGTCGAGCATGTAGCCAATATTAAGCTAGAAGACGTCCGGCAAAAAAATGATTTAACAGATAAATAACTGAGTACCGAGATCTGTCATTCCCGCTTTCAAAGACCAGCGGTACAAGGGCCTCGCGTCACGCGTCACGCGTCACGCGTCACGATTCTTATATAAGGGGGCATTGAAGTGCGACATATATTGAATTGCATATTATTCCTGACATTTATAATAATATTATCAGGGTGTACAGAACAGAAAACCGACACACAGGATCTCAAACCGGCAGTAAAAGGCGATATAAATGAAGTGGTATCCGCATCGGGTATGGTTCTTACAAAAAAAGATCAGGTCGCTGTAACTCCTAAAATTATGGGTACAGTTGAGAAGATTTGTTTCGAAGAAAACTGCGTGGTAAAAAAAGATCAGATTCTTGTAGAGCTTGATAAAACAGATCTGTTGAAACAACTTCAGCAGGCACAGGCAAGCCTTGCAGTCGCACAGGTGCGTGTCAAACAGGCAGAAACGACAGTAGCACTTCAGCCGGACGAAATCAAAGGAAAAATAGCACAGGCAGAAGGTGCTTACAGAGCGGCACAGAAACAGGTAGAACAGTTAAAAATACAGATTGCTTCCCAGGAAGAACAGCTTAAAGCAAAAGTAACAGACGGAGAAATACTCCTTAAAGCAGCACAGGATAATATGGCACAGGCACAGGGACAGGTTCCTGTAATAGAAGGGGAAGCATCGGCAGGATTATCCCAGGCACGTCTGGCAGTAGATACTGCAAAATCAAATTATGAAAGACAGAAAAATCTGTACAGTCAGGGATTTATATCCAAACAGGATTATGAAATATCGGAAAGTCAATATCAAAAAACATTAAATGATTATAAAATAGCAGAAGAAAAAGTAGAATCAGCCAGACTTCAAAGCCAGCAGGTCAGAAACGGTGCTGAAACTCAGGTAAAACAGGCAGAAGAAGCTCTGAGACTTGCCAGAACCTCTCTTACAAAGCAGAAAGAAGCTTCAAAAAAGCAGATAGATATTGCACAGGCACAGGCAGATCAGGCATATTCCGCTCTGGAAAGTGCCAGAACTCTCTATGGTCAGATAACCCTCCGTGAACAGGAAGCAGAAGCTGCAAGACATAATGTCACACAGTTAGAGATAGGCATAGAACAGATAAAAGATCAGATTAATAAGACTTCCATTAAAGCACCTGTAAGCGGAACTATTATACAAAAGCAGGTAGTGCCGGGGCAGGCAGTTTCTCCTACCTTTCCCGTTGCCATCATAGCAAATCTGGACAGACTCATCATACAGGCTATGGTAGATGAAGGGGATATAGGTAAAGTGAAAGAACACCAGAAGGTCTTTGTAACAACCGATAATTTCCCTGAAGAAAAATTTTCAGGAGAAGTAATTATGGTGGCCTCTGCCGCTTTCGAAGGCACCAAATCAATAGAAAATGTTGCAAATTATAAAGTCACAATAGCACTGGATAATACTAAAGGACTGCTGAAGATGGGCATGAATACCTATAATGATATAGTAGTGGCACAGAGAAAAAATGTACTTACTGTTCCAAACATAGCCATTCATCAGAGTAACGGGAAAAGTGTCGTTTATATACCGGCTTCAAACGGACATGTAGAAAGAATAGTAGAAACAGGACTGAGTGACAATGAAAATACTGAAATAATCTCCGGTTTATCGGAAGGAGAAAAAATAATAGCCGGTTCTGTGATAAAAAGTGAGTAGTGAAAGGATAAATCTGCTAATAAAAATAAAAACATGGCATAATTATTGCAATATGACTTGTGATACAAGTCATATTTTATGTACGAATAAAACCTTAAGGGGAAAGTTATTATGCCGATGATTGTAAAGATATTTATTACCTTATTAATACTGTTCAGTATATGTGAGACAGGTTTCTGTAAGGAGCAGAAAATACCTGTAATGATAGTTATAGATGAAAAGCTTCCTTTAAATATAGAAAGTAGAGCCTATCAGGAACTGGCAGAATTTTTAAAACAGAATGGTTTTGAACTTATAGTTTTTCCACAGGAAAAAAAGAATGACCTCTGCAGTCTTATTTCCGGGATTATGGAAAACAATTCTCAATCTCTGAGTCAAATAGCAAAAGACAAAGGCGCTTTATTTCTCATATGCGGTAAGCTTCAGACCATGACAACAGGAACTACGATAGTATATGATGCGACACTGAATGAAGTTGAAATCTTCGGTGAAATAAAGTTAATTTTTCTCAACAAACCTGACATACCTCTCAATATGAAACTGAAAGAAAAAGGACTTTCAATCCATCTCCAGGAAAGTTATCAACAGGCCCTCGGAAAAGCACTGGAAGGATTCGAACGCTCCATAATCGATAGAATCAAGTAGAATTCAGAGACCGACAATCAGTTACAATGGAATGGAATATGAGTTATTTCTGCAATCTCAGGCACTGCTCCCTGTCCGCTGCAAAATTTACATGCTATCCCTGATTTATAAAAGGATATATCTCATGTCTATAGAATTTTACAGTTAGTTCCATAACTTTTAAATCCTCAAGGGGTAAAATATCTATATAATGACAGAAATTCCACATAATATAATTAAAGCTCAGAAAGTATCGAATTTAATATTATTCAGTATATCTTTTGCCTCTTTTATGGTTAATCTGGATACCTATATTGTGAATATTTCATTACCATCTATAACATCAAGCTTTAATACAACAGCAGGAGAAGTTTCCTGGGTAGCTCTTTCATATAATCTCACAGTAGCCAGTCTTTTGATAATTTTTGGGAAACTCGGCGATAAACTTGGTTTAAAAAAAGTTTTCCTATCCGGTCTTTCTATCTTTACAATCAGTTCTTTACTGTGCGGCCTGTCTCCATCTCTTCATTGTCTCATAGGTGCCCGTTTTCTTCAGGGTATAGGAGCATCTATATTATATGCCATGACACCTGCTATGGTTCCTAAATATCTTCCGGAAAACATGAGAGGTCCTGCATTCGGTACCCTTGCTACAGCTGCAGCCCTTGGTATTATTATTGGTACCCCTCTCGGAGGGTTATTGACCGGTTATTTATCCTGGCACTGGATATTTTATATCAATATTCTTCCCGGAATAGCTGCAATTATAGTCTGTAATCATATTATTCCTGATGATGAAAAATCATGGAGGAAAAACACTGAAACTTTTGATTTTCCCGGTTCATTTCTCAGTTTTTTTGCGTCTCTTACTTTTATTTATGGTTTAAATATGGGTCACGAACTTGGCTGGACATCATTTACTATTGGCGGTTCATTTTTTATAGCTGTCCTTTCTATAATTATTTTTATATTATGGGAATACAGAACATCAGATCCGCTTGTAGAATTAAATCTTTTTAAAAATTCTGGATTTACATGGGGAAATATTGCAGGTTTCTTTGCATCTAATTTTCTCTCAGGACACAACTTTTTAATGCCCTTTTACCTGACCCTTATTTTAAAACTATCGCCACAGGAAGCAGGGATCATATATATGGTCTACTCAGCCATATATATGATTACAGGCCCTCTTACAGGCAAATTTTCCACATCAGAAAATTCAGCGATGTTATCTACTGTATCAATGATTGCAGGTTCTATATCTACATTCATTTTTGCATTTTTTATTTCATCGAAAAGTTTTACATCAGTCATAATTTATTTTATCAGTCTCGGAATAGTTTATGGTATATTTATAACAGCAAATAATAATTTAGTCATAGGAATGGCGCCAGAAGGGAAACATGGTATTGTTTCCGGGATTTTCAGGATGACAGGAAGACTTGGTATGGCAAGCGGCGTATGTATTTTTGAAACAATATTCTCCTCTGGCTTTGATACTAATAATTATTCATCTATTTCATCTAATTTTCTTGTCAATGGTTTCTATATTGCCTATATGTCAGGGGGATTAATTTTTATGCTTACAGCTATATGTTCAATTATTCCGGTACTTCATAAAAATGTAATAAAACAAAATGAGGTGATAAAATGAAAGTTGCTGTACTTGGAGCAGGCCATGGAGGGCAGGCTATGGCAGGAGATCTTACACTTGGAGGGCATGAAGTACGTCTGGCTGCAGTGCCTGAACATGCGACAAATATAAAATTATTGGAAGCTTTCGGAGGAATCTTTGTGGAAGGGGTAACTGCAACAGGTAATCCGCCGGGCTTTGCCAGACCGGCAATGATTACAACAGATGTGCCTTCTGCCATAAAAGGAGCACAGGTAATAATGATAGTTGTTCCTGCCTTCGGCCAGGAAGTCTACATGAAACATTTAGTTGAATCAGGAGAAAAAGGACAGATCATTGTATTCAATCCGGGGAAATTCGCTTCCCTGGTTTTTGCAAAGATGCTTCGAGATGCCGGCAGAGAAAATGATTTTCTTATCGGTGAAACAGCATGTCTTATATATGCAGCCAAGACCAGGGGGCTTGGCCATGTACATATTAAAGCAGTAAAGGAAGAACTGCTTTTTTCTGCTTTACCTTCAATTCTTTCAGGTAAAGCCCTCTGGTTACTATCAGAACTTTACCCGCAGCTTACCCCTGCATACAATATTCTTCAGACAAGTGTTGATGACCCGGGAAGTATTGTTCATCCTGTTACCACTTTATTAAACATGAGCCGAATCGAACAAATGGGACCCTATCGTAATTCTCATTATGATATTACACCTTCCATTGCACGTATTTTAGAAACTGTAGATAAAGAACGTATGGATATTGCCAGAGCTCTCTGTTATGAAACCTATACCCTTATGGAGAGCACACAGATCATGTATAAAATTAAAGCCCATAATCTTTATGACACGGTGTATCAAATAACAGCTCATAATATACAGATGTCACCTGGCGATCTTACTCACAGGTATATTACGGAAGATGTACCTTACGGTCTGGTGCCAATAAGTTCAATTGGAAAAATGCTTGGTATTCCTATACCTGGCATAGATGCAATTATAAAAATAGCCTCTATGGCCAATGGTGTTGATTACCTGTCTACAGGTATTACTGTAGAAAAAATGGGGATCAGCGACATGTCTTTAAAAGAGCTTATAAATTATGTGACAGGGAGAAAAAGCAATTAATGAGTGAGTAGTGAGTGGACTTTCCTGCTCACTACTCATTACTCACCGCTCACACTCTCCCGTCCTCCTCAATAAAACAATAATTATTCCAGTCATCGAAATAATATTTTCTCTCCTCTTTATACCTTACCGGTGACAGTTTCAGGTATTTAGGTTCTTCCGTATGAGGTTCTATCAATTTTCTTATTCTGGAAACAGACATTTTAACAGTAGGACAATCGGTCATATGAACATATCTTGCTTTCCATACGCGGGGGAACACTTCTGCAGGAGAAAAAAATTGGCCACTGTTTCTTACAAAGAAAAACAAAAGATCTGACAGGGATTTTTTTCTGTAAAGTTCTATGGTTCCTCTTGTTTTTTCCGTTACAGTACCGTCTATACCGTCCAGAAAAATATCAAATTTTTCTTTTTTCTTTCTGAGATTTTCTATTTCATCTATAGTGGCCTCATACTGTCTATCACGCATTTTGACAATATATTTTCTTTTCGAAGACATGGGAAAGATTCTCCCGGCCAGTTCATCAAGATAGTTAAAATACTTTTCACATCTTCTCTTTCTGTAGCCTTTAACCTGTTTCAGATATTCATCCGAACTGTCTTTAACATTCACATCCATGTCCAGAATATATTTTAATCTGTAAGCCCTTGCCAGTTGATAAGCATTTTCACCGGCAAGAACATCATTTAAAAACGTCAGAGCATGTTCTTTATTACCTTTTATAAAGTATATTTCCCCCATATTAATATTAATGTCTGAAAGTAATTCTTTAAACATGTATTCTGTGGCAATAGTCATGGCATGTTCTGTAAAGTCTGTTCCTTTTTTCACGTCTCCTTCCATCAGATAGAGACTTCCGAGTCTGCAAAGGATAAGACACTGAAAATAATTATCTTCAATAGTACGACTTATCTGTAAAGCTTCAGTATATTGAGAAATTGCTCTCTGCGGTTCTCCTGTTTCTTCAAAAAGTAATGATGAACTGACCAGAGAATGCATAATAGCTTCCTTCCACCCGAAATTACGACA
>JBEHWO010000003.1:0-71713 GCA_040217695.1 Vulcanimicrobiota bacterium
CATAATAGAGGTTATGTCTTCTATAGCCAGTGAAAGTATTTTTTCTGCCAGTTCTTTTTTATGGTCAAATCTTTCCAGAAAGGTTTTTTTATCGAAAATTTTTTCTTCAGTCTCTTTGATTGCTTTATCTTTTACAGACAAATCTCCTTTAAATACTCTTTTTATTACATCTTCTATATCCTTCGAGTCAAAAGGTTTTGCCACATAATCATCCATACCTCCCTCAATACATTTCATACGATCTTCCTGCAGGGCATGGGCAGTCATGGCAATAACAGGTATATTAAGTCCTTTGTTTCTTATCAGTGACGCCGCTTCAAAACCGTCTATTTCAGGCATCTGTATATCTGTAAAGATTATATCATAACTTTTTTTCTCAAGTGCTTCTATGAGTTCTCTTCCGTTATTCACTATATCTATGGTGCATCCGAGTTTCTTGAAAATAGCAGCAGCTACTTCTTGATTTGTAAGGTTATCTTCTGCCACTATGATATTCAGTGACGATATAAACGATTTTTTCTCTCTCAATATGCCTTCTACCGTATTTATAACATATTCCGCCTCGAAAGGTTTTAATATGTAATAGTCCATACCGGCAGAAATACATTCAATTCTGTCAGATTTTTCCGAATAGGCAGTCATTGCTATAACAGGTATATGGGTCTTTGATGAAGTCTCTTTTTCCCTTATGGCCATAACTGTTTCCAGACCGTCCATTTCAGGCATGACAATATCCATGAAGATAAGGTCATATGGTATTTTCGACATGTTTTCCAGAACTTCTTTCCCGTTTGATACTGTGTCCACCCTGTATCCTTCTTTTTCCAGAATAGCTCTCAGCAATTCCTGGCTCTGCCTGTTATCTTCTGCCACAAGGATTCTGTATTTTTCATTGTTCTTTTTAACAGTGTCGGAAATCTCTTCCTTTTCCTCCATCAATCCTGAAGCTATACATATGGCATTATAGACCTGTTCTCTTTTTACCGGTTTTGTAAGATAGGAAGAAAACCCTGTTTTCTTCATAAGAATCATATCCCCGTAACGGCATATGGAACTTAAGAGTATCATGAGAGTAGTTGCTATAACAGGTTCGTCTTTTATTTTCTTTCCAAGAGTTCTTCCGTCCATACCGGGCATTTCCATATCTATTATGGCAATATCAAAAGGCGTGCCTTTTTCTTTCGCCACATAAAGTTTCCTGAGAGCTTCCTCCCCGTCTGAAGCTTCATCTGTGATACATCCGTAGAAGCGGACATATTCGGAAACAATCAATCTGTTTGTTCTGTTATCATCTACTATGAGGATTCTCTTACCTGAAATATCCTCATATTCAGGTATTTTGCCTGACATGTCATGTTCAAAAACAGAGGTAAACCAGAAGGTTGAGCCATGTCCTTCTTTGCTTTCAAATCCTATGGAACCACCCATCATTTCAGCAAGTTTTTTACATATGGCAAGGCCGAGACCGGTGCCTCCATGTCTTCTTGTAGATGACGAATCCACCTGTGAGAAGGATTTAAATAGTATATCCTTTTTGGATTCAGGAATTCCTTCTCCCGTATCTGTAACGGAAAAGAAGATTTCTGCCATATTTTCTTTCATTTCTTTCAGTTTTATATGGAGTATGACTTCTCCTTCTTTCGTGAATTTTACGGCATTATTTACAAGGTTATATATAATCTGGCAGAGTCTTCCCGGATCTCCTTTAAGATATAAAGGCACATTTTCTTCAATATTACAGGCAAAAACAAGACCTTTCTCGTAGGCAGAAAGTGCCATTGAATCCAGAATTTCTTCCACAGTTCTGCGCATGTCGAATATGACTGTGTCAAATTCCAGTTTTCCTGCTTCTATCTTTGAGAAATCCAGTATGTCATTTATGACATTCAGAAGAGAGCCGGCTGAGAGTTTTGCAATGGAAGCATATCTTTTCTGTTCTGATGTAAGCGACGTATCCATAAGGAGCCCTACCATGCCTATGACTCCGTTAAGAGGTGTTCTTATTTCATGACTCATATTGGCAAGGAATTCGCTCTTTGCCCTGCTTGCTTTTTCCGCCTCTTCCTTTGCCTTCATCAGTTCTTCTTCTATTCTTTTTCTGTCAAGAACATTGGAAAATATGTCTCCTATGAGTTTTACAAGCTTTATGTCTTCTTCAGTCCAGTATTTTTCTTCCCTGTCTGTTTCGAAGGCATAGTGGCCCATCAGTTTATTGTTTGCATAAAGTGGTATTGTAAGATTTGATTTTATACCAAGAGACTGCCAGAATTTTCTCAGATTACCTGATTCATCGGGAAGATTATCCACACTGGGTACATAAATATATTCTGCCTTTTTGAGATTTCCCACCATTTCCAGGAATAAAGCCTTTAAATCCACTCCTGAAAGAGCTTTGCTTCTTTCCACAGGATCAATAACAGTGTCAGGTTGCTCCCAGTGATAGAATTGTTTTACTATGAAATCATCTGGATAGAGCATAATGCCACAGCCTTCCACACCTGTAAACTCTCCTATTTCTTTAAGGGACAGATTTATTTTTTCATCTATTTCATCTATTGGAATATTTATAAATCTTGTAGATATGGTTGTGGCAAGTTCTTCTATTTTACTTCTGTGTCTTAACTCTTCCTTTATTTTTTCTATTTCTTCTATTTTCTTCAGGGCTTTTTCCAGTTTCAGAAGGATTTCCTCTTTTGTAGTGTCTTTCATCTATGTAAATACCTCTTTCTCTACGCATCACGCATTACGCATCACGCATCACGCATCACGCATTACGCATCACGCATTACGCATTACGCATCACGCATTACGCATTACGCATTACGCATCACGGCCCTACAGCCTTGCACTTATTAAATTCCCGCTCGTATATCTCTTCAGTCCGTAAAAAAATACCATTCTGGAAATTACTACAGATACGATGGCCACTCCTGCCAGAATAAAAAACTTTTCCCATGTAAAATCCTTTACTATACTCACAGGTATGGTAGAAATAAAAGCAGCAGGAATTACTGTAAATAAAAGTATTTTTGCTATACCGTCAAATATCTTCAAAGGATACATAGAAAAACACAGTATTGTTTCTATCATAAAATTGGCAAATCCTGAGCCTCTGCCTGTAAAAAAGGTAAAACTGTGGACTGTTACGCTGAAAGCTGTAAGTATAATCCCTGCCAGTATCCCTGCCAGTATAAAACGAAGTAAAAATAAAGGAGCCAGTCCTTTTACTGCAATTACCAGTGCGATACTGAAGACGAGATCTCCCAGGGAACTGATGGATATTTTCCCCAGCAAAATATGTAACAGAGGGTCTTTGGGGAGGGTAAGATAAAAATCCAGCCCTCCTTCTTCAATAAGTCTGGCTATTTCTCTGCGGTTGGCAAAGAGTCCCGAGCTTATTCCGAATGCAAAGGCTGACATGCCGAAAAGCATTAGAACATCTTTAAATTCCCATCCTCTTACGGCAGAAATCTTCCCGAAAAATATATACCAGAAGATTATCCAGAATATATCATTTATTACCATGGCGAACATTTGCCCCAGAAAACTGAGACGGTATTCCAGAGCAGTTTTAAAATTGAGTTTAAAGCATGTATAGATAAAATCTAATTGTTTAATTAACATAATTGAAATAATTCTATAAAATTATATTCACTTTTATATCTTAGTTTTTTCGTTCTTGAAATTGTCTGATCATCAGGGATTATCTAAACGTTCAAATATAGAGTCTCAATATAAGGAATGCTATTTATATAAAGAAATTCAGGATCTAAATCGGCATTATTATCCCATTGAATGGTATCAAAACTTATTTTCACAGTGTTAAATAAGTCTACTTTATTTAATTCTTTGAATATGCCTTTATTTAAATAAGGTTTTAAGTCGAATTTCTTTTTTTCTTTATTTTCAAAAGTCAGTAATAATTCATAATCAGGTAAAGGTATTACTTCTTTAATGCCATTATACATACTATTCCCCCCTATTTTAAAGGTTCGATCCTGAAAGGAAGCTCGCCGTTAGACGCAAGCTGCCAGTCTGCGAGGAGTTCTTCTTTACGTAATTCAGCCCATGCAGTAACCAGTTTGGCCTGTTTTACAGGCAAATTCCCACCGGTAATTTCGCAACTGCCTATATCTACTATTGCTTTATATTCCTGATAATAAGCATGAAAATGCGGAGGATTATGTTCCGATGGTGTACAATACATTCTTATAATAATACCGTAAAACATACTGATAGTCGGCATAAAAAGCATCCTCTTTTATCGCAGGTTCTTTATTTATTATATCATAATATGTTTTAATTTGTAATATGGATTTAATTTGCTGATGTGAGCGTGATGGTGTTTTTTTACGACAGATAGATTTACTTTTACTGGAAATTATAATTGATTTCATAAATCTATTAATTGATGAGGGTGTCGGGTGATGGGTTAAGAAGATCCAGGCCCCGGAACCCGGAACCCAAAACCTTAGACATTTAATTAATTTTCATTTATATATAAAATTACCTGTTCACTCATTACTCATAACGCTCTAAAGTTATCCTCCGTTAATATTTAACCTTTTTAATCCCATAGAATATATAAAATAACATATGAAACCTGTTATTATAGCCCATAGACACTGCATTTTTATTACATAGAGGAAATTCATCCAGTCAAATCTGATAAAGAGCTTTGCCGGTTCATATACCATAAAACCGAAAGGAAGGCATGACGCTATAGTTCTGAACATGGGAGGAAAAAAATCCAGAGGTATAAGCATGCCTCCGAAAACGAAGATTATTTTATGATATATGAAAGATGCCATATTGGTGTCTTCCAGCCAGAAAGCGGAAAAGCCTATAGACATTCTTATGAAGAATTCCATAATAGTTGCAAATATTACGGTAATAAGTACAGGTAAAAATGTGAAACCATTAAATTTTATGGGACCTACCCAGAAATAAACCATTACAGAGCCTGCGAGAAGATTTATTATGAGCTGCGGCAAAAATTCTCCTGTCCACAGGGATAGTTGAAACATAAGGTAATTGTAAGGCTTATTTAACATGTAGGCAATGTTTCCGGATTTTACTTCCTGATCTATTTTTTCTTCAGGTCTTCCTCTTGAAGTAACCAGGGATTCCGTAAACATGAGATACCAGAGCATGTCGGCAAGAGTAAAGCCTTCTATACTGCCTCCGCCATGTTCATAGACCGCTCTCCATAACTGGGTGAATATATAGAGGATCATGATAAGAAATAATGTTTTCAATACCCGTTCCAGGAGATATGTAAAACTGTTTGATATAGTTACCGTAAAGATTTTTGTATATTTAGAAAGACTCTTCCACATATGTTAAAACCTCTGTATTCAGCCGGTTTATTCGTATCACACGCATTACGCGTCACACATTACGCGTCACGCCCGTTACGCCCTCGTTATAAATAGCTCCTATTATTTCCTCCAGAGGCGGATCTGCCACATTTATATCCTCAATCTCAAAATTGCCTATCAGATAATCCATTAATTTTCTTATAGGGCATATTTCGCTGTCTGTTTCCAGTTTCAGCCCGTATTTTCCTCTTTTAATTATTTTACACCCTTCCATTGGAAGTTCTTCGGGAGGAATGTCACCGAAACGTACTCCCACAATTTTTCTTTTCATGGAAGTTCTTTTAAGTTCCGAAACCTGACCTTCATAAACAATAGTTCCTTCATTTATTATGATTACCCTTTTACAGAGTTTTTCTATATCTCCCACATCATGAGAGGTAAGCAGTATTGTTACCTGTTCCCTTTCACTCATTTCCCTGATGAGTTCGCGAAAGGTTTTTTTTGATACTACATCAAGACCTATCGTAGGTTCATCCAGGAATATTACTTCAGGGTTGTGAAGCAGCGAGGCAACCATTTCACATCTCATTCTCTGTCCCAGTGACAGCTGTCTTACAGGGGTATTTATAAATGGGGTTATTTCAAATAGCTCTACAAGTTCGGCCACTCTTTTTTTATATACATGAAAATCCATCTCATAGATTTTCCCGAATAATTCAAAGGTATCTCCCGGAGGAAGGTGATACCATAACTGCGGTTTCTGACCGAATACCGCTCCTGTTTTAAAGGAAAGTTTCTGTCTGTCTTTCCACGGGATATGGCCCAGAACATTTACTTCTCCTCCGTCAGGATGGAGAATGCCTGTGAGGATTTTTATGGTAGTCGATTTTCCTGCACCGTTGGGGCCGATAAAGGCAAGTCTTTCTCCCTTTTCTATCTGAAAGCTTATGTTTTTTACAGCCTCCGAAATATTAAATTCGGGCTTTATCAAAGATTTTAAAGTGCCTTTCAGACCGGGTTTCTGTATCTTTACTTTAAAGGTTTTAGAGAGGTTTTTTACGTTTACTACAGTACTCATATCAGTTACCAGTTACCGGTTACCAGTTACCAGAGTTATTTGGTAACTGGTAACTGGTAACTGTTACAGGTATTTATTCAGTCCTTTTTTCTTTAAAATTTCTATAATATCCTGAACCTTCTGGGAATCTTTCATATGTCCTGCAAGTACGGCATCGTCCGTATTTACAAGGAATAAATCTTCCAGTCCTATAGTTGCTACAAGTTTATCTGTTTTATTACATATAAAGCAATGTTTTGTATCGATGGAGACACACGGGCCTTCTATTATATTGCCCTGTTCCTGTCCGTTCCCGTCCGATGTATTTAATTGAAGATCAAAGAGGGATTTCCAGCTTCCTACATCACTCCATTCGAAAGAGGCAGGTATTACAGCTACAGGTCTTTTTGTTTTTTCCATAATGCCGTAGTCTATGGAAACAGACGTTATTGTGCTGTAAACATCTCTTAATACATTGTTATGTTCTTTCTTACCGATAGATTCTTTTATAATCTGAAGTTTTTCGTAAAGATCCGGCAGCAGTATTGATATCTCCTCCAACATAACATGAGGAGTGAATACAAATATGCCGGAATTCCAGAAATATTCTCCGCTGACCAGGTATTCAATTGCTTTATTTATATCAGGTTTTTCTACAAATCTTTTTACCATATATGCCCGGTCTTCCAGAGAGTCACCTCTGAGGATGTAACCGTAACCTGTTTCGGGCCCTGTAGGCTTTACTCCTATAGTAACTATATATCCTTTTTTCGCTACATCCATAGCTTCTTTAAGGGTTTTTTGAAAAATTTCTCTGTCAGGTATAAAGTGGTCTGCCGGTACTACTGCTACAGGGGCTTCTGTGTCTTTAATATATACTGATGCAAGTCCTACGCATGGTGCGGTGTTTTTTCCGAAAGGCTCTTTTAATATCAGGGATTTATTTTCCGATGGTATCAGATCTTTATGCTCTTCATTTATTACTATTATTCTGTTTTCCGGTGCAATGAAACCGTCGAGTCTATTCAATGTCTGGGTCAGCATTGTTTCTTCTCCGATAATACTCAGGAATTGCTTCGGAAGAGAATTTCTGCTGTAAGGCCAGAAACGTTTCCCCACACCACCGGCCATAATTACGGCAAACATGTTTAAATCTCCTCGAGAAATATGTTATGTTACTGTACTGAACAGGAGCATTAACAAACCTCCTGTCACGGGTCACGAATTACTATTTATCCTGTTCAAGTTTTTCCATAAGATTGTTCAGATTTTCTTTTGTATTCTTCAGAGTTTCTTTCAGTATTTTTACGAGTTCTTCTTCAGAACTTGCAATCTTTATGGCTTCCTCTATGTTGGATGTTATATCGGAAGCGGTCCTGGAAAAAATTTCTATGACATTTTTCAATTCATCACTGATTGTTCCATCAATAATTACAGGCTTCTTTTCTCCCATAAAATAAGGTTCCTTTCTTAACTTTTTTCAGGCAGCCATATTATAAAATTACTTCCTTCTCCGGGACGGCTTTCCACTTCTATTCTGCCTTTATGTTCTTTTATTGTCGAATAGACCCCTGAAATACTGTGGCCCATTCTGGATAATATCTTCCTGCTGAGGGCTCCTCTGATTATTTTATCAGGATTGAATATATTTTTTAATGACTCTCTGCATACACCCTCTCCTGTATCGGTGAATATCACTTTTATATGTTTTTCCTCCAATTTTGTAGTTATAGTTATTTCTCCTCTTTCATAGGCTGATTTTATTAAATCTCTTGAATTAAGCAGTATTGTTACAAAAGCTTCACGAAGATACTGTTCTTTCCCGGAAATTGCAGGTATGGTGCCGTAATTTTTTACAATATCTATTTTATCATCTTCAAATATGGAATTTGTAAGTATCAGTATGTCTTCTATAATTTCGTTTATATGAATAGTTCTCACTTCACATGACGAATTTCCTGCAATACCAATAAGGGTTCTAAGCAATTTTTCCCCGCTGTTGCAGCACGTAATGAAATCTTTGAATTCCTGCTTTATTTCTTCAGGAAAATCTCTGTCCAGCATTTTCATAACCAGTTTTTTCGGGCCTATTAATATATTATTAAATTCCCTGGCTATACCACCTGCAACACTGCCTGTAGCTATCATCCTGTCCGATGTTATAATATCTCCCACAAGTATTTTGCAATCTCTGCAGAGTTCTTCATTTTTCTGTATTATATAATCATATTCTTTTGCCAGATTTTCAAGTAATTCTCTCTCTTTCAGATTAAAAAACACCGGCCTTTCTATCGGTTCAGGGTTAAAAGATCCTGTCTTTATAACCCTGAACCAATCCAGTTTTAATGATATTTACACTTGAGTTCCCAGAGTTTCGGCATAACTTCCTTCAGGCGCTGTGCCAGTAAATCCGGTTTATTTGTAGTTACATCATCTTCGTTTTCAAATATTATATAAGGAACTTTGATACCTTTGATTTCAATATATTCAGGATGGTTCCCTTTGAATTCTTCCCAGTCAATCTCTTTATAAAGTTTTTCCACCTTTGAATCGGGAAGTCCATGCTCAAGAATACTGTCGGGTTTGTTGGGATTAAAACGTTTTCGATTTTTCCTGAGAGACTCTGAAAAAGATACATTTACATACAGAATAACTGCTTTTTTGAGCATATCTTCATTTATATGTGCATAGGCTTCTTTATATCCGCCATGTTCGGAACCTCTGGAAAATTCGATAATATTTGTATATGTATCATGATAATTCTCATGATCCCTCAGTTTTTTACTGTATTCCAGACATATTCTCTCAACGAGTAAGTGCCACAGATAGGGATATTTGAAATATGCATCTTCCGTAGAATGTAATCTCGGTTTGCCGAGTACTTTTTCCAGTATATGATCCTCTTCAAACCATGTCCAGAGCATAGGGAAATCGTCAATCTCTTCAAACTCTCCTATGTGAAACAGTTTTTGTCTCTCTTCTACAGGTGTCTTTTTAAAGAAATCAATAACTTCACTTTTCCCTGCACCGGGTCTTGCATTTAAAAAGATAATATCAAAAGTATTTTTTCCCATAAGTCTTAATCTCACCTTCCTGATTTAAATTTTTTATTTATTTCGACAAAAGTTTTTTAAAGCCTTTTATTGTTTGACTGAAAAGTTTTAAAATGATAATATATATGAAGCAGAATATCAGTACGTTTTATCAGAATGTACAGGTAATCCTCGCGTCACGGGTCACGAATTTTTTTATTTCTAATAAACCGGCTATATATAAAGAAAGGTGAGGTGTAATTTATTTTGGATGATGAAAAAGAACTGCAGGCAAGAAAAGGACAGAAAATCGAAATAAACAGAATGATGGCTCCTGTGTTTCAAACAGGCGGCAGGACTCAGACTTCGGCTATCATTGCAGGTATAAAACCTTTACCTCCCGGCTTAATTCCTGATACAAATATATCCCTGAATAATAAGGCTGAAAATAAGCCAAAGGTGGATATGTATAACCTGGCTAAAATGCAAATGGCTCCTCCTATAAAAAGTAAAGAAAAGAAGAATGAGAACAATAAAAAAGAAACGACAGAACAGAAAGACAGGCTTATTCCTTTGCAGATGGCTACAACCATATCAGGTCAGACTCTTATGTATAAAAAACCTGAGAGTAAACCTCAGACACAGAGAAGCGAACCTGTTGCTCCCGTGACGAAATCTGCTGAACCTGCCATGTCTGCAATGAGCCTCCTTAAATATATAAGTGTATCTGTTAAATGCCGTAGGATTATATATGAAAAAGAATATATGCATGAACTCATACAGGAAGTGGAACAGGATCTTTCAGGTGCAGATTCCGGTAAAATAGAAGAAACAATAAGAATTCTTTCTGAAGAAAAGAGCAAATTAAAAGAAAAGGATTTCCCTCCCGGTGTGGATAATACATTTATAGAAGCCAGGAAACTTCTCCTTAACTCAATAGATATGTTCACAGGCGGCCTTGACCATATAAAGGCATGTCTGGAAAAAGGAGAGCCTTCTGAAGTGGGACACGGTAAGAATACAATAGGCCAGGCTTTCCGGGAAATGGATAAATATTTCAATATAAGAGATGAAATTAAATCAAAAATGGTATGATATTTATCGTCGCAGGTCATGATTTTAACAGATATGATTTAAATATCCGGCCATCATCAGGCATAAATACAGATTTTTTTTCTTTATTTAATGCTGCTTTCAGCCTTCCAGGTATTTCTATGGCAGTCTTTATAACAGGTTCAATAATATCCATAAATTTTGCCGGATGGGCTGTTTCCAGGAAAATCCTGTTGAAATTACCTTTATATTCTTTTTCATATTCTTTAAGTCCGAGATAACCTGTTGCACCATGTGGATCCAGTATATAACCGGTTTTTTCATATAATTCACTTATAGCCTTACAGGTATCTTCATCGGTAAAGCTGTATCCTGTGACATCTTCTCTGATTTTATTTATATCAGAATTATATAGTGAGAGGATTCTTGTAAAATTACTCGGATTCCCTACATCCATGGCATTTGAAATGGTTTTTTTAGACGGTTTGCATATAAGCTGCCCTGTCTTTAAATAATGTGGCACAATATCATTGATATTTGTACTGGCGATAAATTTATGGACAGCAAGCCCCATCTTCTTTGCAATAAGTCCTGCAGTAAGGTTCCCGAAATTGCCGCTCGGCACAGAAAATACTACAGGCCTGTCTTTTACCCGGGAACAGGCATAAAAATAATAGAAACTCTGAGGAATTAAACGGGCAATATTAATGGAATTGGCAGATGTTAATAACAGTTTCCCTGTCAGTTCTTTATCCATGAAAGCCTCTTTTACGAGTTTCTGACAGTCATCAAAGTTACCGTCTATTTCAATAGCTGTAATATTATTCCCGTGTGTGGTGAGCTGTTTTTCCTGTATTGAGCTTACTTTTCCCGACGGATATAAGATTATTACTCTTATACCGGGTATATTGAGGAAACCGCTGGCAACGGCAGAACCTGTATCGCCGGATGTTGCAACGAGTATATAGATTTCTCTGTTCATATTGCCTGCAAAATAAGACATTATCCTGGCCATAAATCTTGCTCCGAAATCTTTGAATGCCAGAGTCGGACCGTGGAAGAGTTCCATTACATAAAGATTTTCTTCCAGTTTTACAAGGGGAACGTCAAAATTTATGGCATCGTCTATAATGCCTCTGAGACTATCTTCAGGAATTTCTCCGGCAAGGAAATGTCTGGCTACTTCAAAAGCAATATCCTGAAAAGACATTTCGGCTGTTTTTGAAAAGAAATCAGATTCCATAAGAGGAATACGGGAAGGCATAAATAAACCGTTATCTTCAGGCATGCCTTTGAACAGTGCCTCCTGAAAGGTAACAGCTTTTATTTTTTTATTAGTGCTGTAAAAGGTTATCATATCTTTTCTCCCGTCACGCGTCACGACTCTATTATTTTCGGACCTTCTTCATTGATTTCTGAAATATAAACATGGCTCTGAATATCTATTTTATTAAAAACTTCTTTCATTGCTTTACCTGCTTTTTCCGCTGTTTCTCCGGAACTGCACAGGGCAAATATAGATGGCCCTGAGCCTGAGATACTGCATCCCAGAGCTCCTGACATCAATGCTGCCTTTTTTACATCATAAAATCCCGGTATTAATTTTGCGCGAAAAGGTTCTATAATAACATCTTCAAGTGAGCGGCCTGTCAGATTGTAATCACCGGTAAATAAACCTGTAACAAGGCCTGCTACGTTTCCAAGTTGCTTTACAGCATCCTTCAGGGAGATTTCAGATTTTAAAATACTTCTTGCATATTCGGTGTTTATTTCAATCGAAGGATGGATAACAGTACAGTATAATTCCGGGAGTGTCGGGATTTTTATAATATCCAGCGGGTTGTAGCTTCTTATGATTACAAATCCTCCCAGCAATGCAGGAGCTACATTGTCGGCATGCCCCGTACCGCAGGCCACCCTTTCACTTTCAATGGCAAAAGGAAGAAGTTCTTTTACTTCCAGAGGTTTGCCCAGTAATATATTTGCTCCGAAAAGCGCCCCCGCAGCACTGGCAGCACTGGAACCAAGGCCGCTGCTAAGAGGCATTTTTTTATGTATTTCTATTTCAAAACCTTTATCTGATTTTATATAATCCAGCAGAGCCATTACAGATACGGCTGCAGTATTTTTCTCCGGTTCCTCAGGCAACATGCCTTTATCGCCTGTAATTTTACTAATAACTATTCCCCGTTTTTCTTTTAATCTTAACAGTATTTCATCTCCCGGATTATTCAGGGCAAAACCGAATATGTCAAAACCGCATGCCACATTTGCAACAGTGGCGGGAGCAAATATTTTTATATGCTTCATAAGTTTCGTCCTTACTCACGACTCACCCTTCACTGATCCTTATAATATCGGCAAAAACTCCCGAAGCAGTTACTTCTGCTCCTGCTCCCGGCCCTTTTACCACAAGAGGTCTTTCCTTATATCTTTCTGTGGTAAAGGCGATTATGTTATCACTGCCTGAGAGGGTGAAAAAAGGATGGTTACTGTCTATTTCTTTAAGAGAAATATTGCCTCTGTTATGTTCCAGAGAAGAAATATATCTGAGAGATTTTCCTTTTGTTTCCGCTTCTCTTTTTATAGTTTCAAAGTAATCATCCGATTTCTCTAATTCTATCATAAATTTATCCACCGTTTCTGCCTTCTGACAGTTTTCCGGCAGAAAACTTTCAATCTTGATATCTTCCAGTTCCATGGCCAGCCCTGTTTCTCTTGCCAGTATCAGGAGTTTTCTCGCACCATCAATGGAATTCAGATCATCTCTCGGATCTGGTTCTGTAAATCCTTTATCTTTTGCTTCCTTTACAACCGTGCTGAACCTTCTGGTTCCTGTAAAATTATTGAAAATATAACTTAAAGTGCCTGATAAAATAGCTTCTATCTTTAAAATTTTATCTCCGCTTGAAATTAAATCTTTTAACGTGCTTATAACAGGCAGCGCTGCTCCTACATTTGTTTCATATAAATATTTTACTCCATATTTTGCGGCAGTATCTTTCAATTCTTTGTAAGTTTTATAATCCCTTGCATTGGCTTTTTTATTCGGTGTTACAATAGAAATACTTGATTTTAATAAGTCTTTGTAAAAGGCAATGATTTTTTCACTGGCAGTGCAGTCTACAAAAACACTGTTTGACAGATTCAAATCTTTTATTGTTTTTATGAATGTTTCCGTACAGGAAGTCTTTCCTTCTTCCTGAAGGATTGTTTTCCATTCTGACAGGCATATGCCGTCTTCGTCAAAAAACATTTTTTTCGTATTTGCAAGACCGGTCAGTTTTATATCAAGTGCATGTTTCCTGAGAAGGTATTCTTTCTGTCGTTCTATTTGCTTTATCAATGTTTTTCCTATCTGACCTGTACCTGCTAAAAATACATGCAATGATTTTGTGTCTGAAAGGAAAAATGCTTCATGTATTACATTCAGCGCTTTTGCTTCATCATATTTATTTATGACAACAGATATATTTAATTCCGATGAACCCTGTGCAATGGCAACTACATTGATACCGTTTTTCCCGAGAGCCCGGAATAATCTTCCTGATATGCCGGGAGTTCTTTTCATGTTTTCCCCTACTATGCCAATAACGGAAAAATTATCTTCTACAATGACCTCGTCTATTTCATTTAATTTTATTTCCCTGGAAAATTCTTCTTCAATGATTTTTTTTGCGAACATTGTTTTTTCCGGGTTTATGGCGAAACAGATTGAATGTTCCGAAGAGGCCTGCGTTATAAGGATAATATTGATTTTCCCCTTTGCCAGTGCGCCGAATAATCTCATTGCAATACCGGCAACACCGATCATACCGCTTCCTTCTACTCTGAGAAGTGAAATGTTTTCAATAGAGGAAATACCTTTTACAAGGTATCTGCCTGTTACAGGAGTATCTGAGATCAGTGTACCGGCAAAATCCTGATTGAAGGTATTTTTTATTCTCACAGGTATCTTTTTCTCGAAAGCAGGTATCAGTGTGGGCGGATATATAACTTTTGCACCGAAATGAGACATTTCCATCGCTTCTTTATAGGTTATATGTTTTACGGGAAAGGCCTTTTTTACTTTTTTCGGGTCTGTAGTCATTATGCCGTCTACATCTGTCCATATTTCTATTTCAGTTGCTCCCAGGGCTGAACCGAATATGGACGCACTGTAATCAGAACCTCCCCTTCCAAGGGTGGTAATTTCGTTTTGTTCTGTAGAAGCTATAAAGCCTGTGATAATCTGCAGCTTTCTGTGAGACTGAAAGTAGTCTTTTATAAGTTCACATGTTAATTCCTGATTTACTTTTCCATTGCCAAAATTATTATCTGTTTTTATAACAGTTCGCCCGTCCAGGTATTCATTTTCAATATGATGTACATTAAGAGTTTCACTTATTATGGAAGCAGAAAGCCTCTCTCCGAAACTCATAATAAAATCCAGTGTTCTTGGCGAAAGTTCTTTTATTAAATATACTCCGTGAAGAACATTTCCAAGTTCCTGAAACATGTCATCTATAATTGAGAAGATGGGCCCTGTATGTCCTGTTAAAATATCTGCCGTATTTACGTGCCTTTCTTTCAGGCTATTCAGCAAATTTATATATTTTATATCACCTGTTTCAGCCATTCTGCCTGTTTCTATTAATTTATCCGTTACACCGGAAAAAGCCGAAAAAACTGCACATATTTCTTCTTCTTTTTTTAGATATTTTTCCATAATATGAAGTACGTGGAGAATTTTTTCAGGTTTTTCCACCGAGGTTCCGCCAAATTTTAATATTTTCATGATTTTTCTTACCTCTTGAATCGCGTGATGCGTGATGCGTGATGCGTGATATGCGGCCGGTTGTGCAGTAAGGAAAATACTCATCCTGTGACACATCAACGGATCTACAGGGGGATACAAAAATCTCAGGAGGGAAATTCGATACGGTTCCCTCCTGAGAAGAAATTAATCAAATCTGTTTATATCATTTGTTACTGCCACAATAAAGTCCCATCTTATGAGTGTTATATAGGCTTCATCTTTTACAGTCTTTTTTATATAAAGGCCAAGGTCATCATGGCCTGCATAAAGACCGCTTATAGATCTTGACTTTTCAAATAGTTCTGCATCTTCTGTGAGAAAAACCAGAATAGATCTGTTTCCTGCTTTTTCTATGAGCATTTTTCCGAATGCTATGTCCATAATATCCCTCCTTAATCTCTACCGGAGTATTGTTCTGATGTGTCGCAGTGTGCCAGGAAATAACCAGATAAATTTGCCGGAGTTATTTTCTTTCAGTCCCACGGGATTGCTTCTGTTAAAACTTTATTTCATGGTACGATTACACACACCATCGGCCACTATCAATTTATTCTTTAAACATTTAAAAAATTCGACTGTGTCATAAATTTTGTGTAAATCTCTGTTAAATCTTTATTGTATGGTACACAAAGCTTCTTGCACTATCTAAAATTCTCGTCTTCCCTCCATGGCTTTAAGAAGGGTTGTCTTATCGGCATATTCTATGTCCGACCCTACAGGCAGTCCGTATGCCAGTCTTGTAAGCCTGATGCCCATTGGTTTTATTTCATGGGCCAGGTAAAGAGCCGTCGCATCACCTTTTATATCATAATTGGTAGCGAGGATTACTTCTTTTGTAGAAAATTCTTTTATTCTCTTTATCAGTTCTTTGATTTTCAGTTCAGAAGGTCCTATACCGTCTATAGGTGATATAACACCGTGAAGCACATGGTATCTCCCTTTAAAGGAACCTGCTCTTTCCAGAGCTATTACGTCCTGACATTCTGCTACAACACAGAGGATATTATCACTTCTCTTTTCATCCCTGCATATATAGCAGATTTCTCCTTCTGCTATATTAAAACATCTGCTGCAATAGCTTATTTTTTCTTTTACTTCCATTATGGATTCTGCAAGTTTGCAGGCTTCTTCTTTAGGAAGTTTGAAGAGATAAAAAGCCAGTCTCTGAGCTGTTTTAGGGCCTATGGTAGGCAATTTTGTCAGCTCATTTATCAATTTTGTCATAGCAGGTATCTGTTGCATAGAATATTACATAAGACCAGGTATCTTAATACCTCCTGTTAACTGAGACATTCTTTGAGCAGAAAGTTCCTGTGCTTTTTCCAGGGCTTTGTTTACTGCAACTACAACCAGGTCTTCAAGCATACTCATATCTTCAGGATCTACTACAGATGGATCTATCTTTACACTGTGAACTTTTAACTGTCCTGTTACAGTAGCTTTTACCATGCCGCCGCCTGCGCTTTCCTCTACCAGTTCTGCTGCAAGCTGATCCTGAATTTTCATCATATCATCCTGCATTTTTTTGATCTGATTCATCATTTTTTTGGGGTTCATCATAATTTTTTTCCTCCTCATAAATCACTGATCACTGATCACTGATCACCGATCACTGTTATATAATTATTTCTCCTTCAAATAGTTTTGTCACTTCGTCTATAGTAGGACCTTCAGCTTCTCTTTTTTTCGTTTTTTTTTCAGGAGAATTATTTTCTTCACCAAAAAGGCTTATTTCCTGAACTTTTTTTTCTACTAATTTAGTTTTTAATAAAAATTGTTTCCCGAAGAATCTCTCCAGGGAATTTTCTATTTTATTTTTATTGTCTTCTATGCGATCTTTGTAAAAAGAATGAGTGAAAGACAGGGTTAATATATTACCCTTTAATTCGGATAATTCTCCCTGAATCATGGGCTGATAGAGAGGCACGTTCTCCCCTTTAAATCTGTAAAGGAAATCGTCCCATCGCTTTTTTATCATATGAAAATCTATATATTTCTCTGTTTTTTCTTCTATCACAGGGGGCTGTATATCAGGACTTTCTTCTTCCATCGCCGCTGCAAATATCTGTTCATCCAGAATGGGCGGGGAAGGGATTATTTCTTCTTCTACAGGTTCCTGTGGTTCTTCCGGAGGAATAAATTCTCCATATTCCTCTGTAGCAGGCAGTTCTGCAGCAATGGGAAGGGGTACCGGTTTTTCTGTTATAATATTTTCTCTGTGTAACTCTTCTGCAGGGGATTCATCCGGTTCACAGGGAACTTTTTTTGTACCTATAATTTCAGGCAGTCTTTTGATTTTTTCTTCCAGTTCTGTCAGCCTTTCTTCCAGAACATCGGGAGATCTGTCGGCGCTCCTGTGGCACATACGGAGAAATGTTATCTCTGTCTGTATATGCCACTGGCTGTCCCAGGTTAACTGATATTTTAAATCTGTAAGTAGTTTTAACATATTCATTATTCTCGGAACAGTTATATTTTTTGCCTGATTTTCCATTTCTTTTACAGAGGCAGGTATCCTGTCTACAAGTCTCTTCTGGGAAGGACATATTTTGATTACAAGGAGATCCCTGAAATATTTTATAAATTCTTTTATTACCTGATTTATATCCTTGCCTTCTTCTATTAATTTTCTGGTCAGTGTAAGAATGGTTCCTCCATCCTGTTTTATTACGCAGTCTGCAAGGTCCAGTAAAATCTTTTCACTTAAATTACCGAGAACTATTTCTGCATCGGATAGTTTTATATCTTTACCACAGAAAGATATGACCTGATCCAGCATACTCAGTGCATCACGAAGAGAACCTTCGGAACTTCCCGCTATTAAGTTCAAAACAGATTCTTCTATCTTTAACTGCTCTTTTTTTGAAATATCTTTCAGATGATTTACAGTGTCATTTATGGAGATTCTCCTGAAATCAAAACGCTGACAGCGGGATAATATGGTTGGTAAAAGTTTATGAGGTTCTGTCGTGGCAAGGACAAATATAACATGTTTCGGAGGTTCTTCAAGGGTTTTAAGAAGTGCATTGAAGGCTTCCTTTGTTAACATATGAACTTCATCTACTATATAGACTTTATATCTCCCTCTTGTAGGGGCATATTTAACCTTTTCCCTCAGTTCCCTTATTTCATTTATGCCTCTGTTTGAGGCTCCGTCTATTTCTATTACATCAAGGGCTGATCCGGCGGAAATTTGCATACATGTTTCACATCTGTTACATGGCTCAGGAGTAGGTCCTTTTTCGCAGTTAAGTGCTTTGGCGAGTATTCTGGCAGTACTGGTTTTCCCTGTACCTCTCGGACCGCAGAAAAGATAGGCATGAGTTATTCTCTCATGTTCAATGGCATTTTTGACTGTTTTTGTAACATGAATCTGACCTACTATTTCATCAAAGGTCTGAGAACGCCATTTACGATATAAAGAAAGAAAAGACACTTTTACCACCTGAATTTCTTTTTCTGAATTTCCCTGAATTAGAATTTATAGATTCGACTTAAAGATATAAAGTCCTTTATATTTTAACTATGAAGGATTTTCTCTTTATATAAAAGAATAAATTCTTATGGATAATTATCTTGATAATGTCACATTTAATAAAATAGCAATTGGCAATTAGCAGTTAGCTGTTAGCTTTCGAGTAATAATTAAAGCTAATCGCTAACAGCTGATAGCTAATAACTATTTTATCAAAGCAGGTAATATGACAATGTCAGGTTATAATTTAAAGGTATAGGAATTTTCATTTTTAATGGTGTAAAATAAGGCTTTAGATGAAAATTAAGTAAAGGCAGTTTATCTGAATAATTTAAGAGGTGATAGTATTGAACGTAAATCCGTATATTTTCAGAGAATATGATATCCGCGGAGTTGTCAGGGAAGATTTTACGAAGGATCTTATTATAAATCTCGGTAAAGCACTGGGGACTTTTTACAGTAATCATGGTGTTACAGAAATAACCCTGGGGAGAGATTGCCGGTTGAGTTCTCCCTCTCTCCATGACTGGTTGCTTGCAGGACTTCTGACTTCAGGCATTAATGTTATAGATATAGGACTCTCTCATACCCCTCTCCTTTATTTTTCTCTTTTCCATCTTTCTGCAGGAGGAGGAGTGATGATCACCGGAAGTCACAACCCTCCCGATAATAACGGATTTAAAATATGCCTGGGAAAAAGTACCATTCATGGAAAAGAAATACAGCAATTGAGAAAGATAATGGAAGACGAATCTTTTGTTTCAGGAACAGGCTCTGTCAGAGAAATAGATCTTAAAGAAATTTATAAAAAAGAAGTTTTTTCCAGACTTAAAAGGGGTGGCAGAACTGTTAAGGTGGTTATAGATGCTGGGAACGGCACAGGCGGACTTTTCGCACCTGATATATACAGAAAAATGGGTATGGAAGTAATAGAACTTTACTGTAATCCTGACGGACATTTCCCAAATCATCATCCTGACCCTACTGTGGAGGATTATATGAAAGATCTGACTGAAAGAGTCAGGGAAGAAGGGGCAGACCTTGGTATTGCCTTTGACGGAGACGCAGACAGGATTGGCGTAATAAATGATACGGGGAAAATCATCTGGGGTGATCAGTTAATGATTCTTTTTTCCAGAGAAATTTTAAAGGAACATCCGGGGGCATCTTTTATTTCCGAAGTCAAATGCTCTCAGACCCTCTTTGATGACATAGAAGCTCATGGAGGCCGTGCCATCATGTGGAAAGTAGGCCATTCCCTTATAAAAAAGAAACTTGCAGAAGAGAAAGCACTTCTGGCAGGGGAGATGAGCGGCCACATATTTTTTGCCCACAGATATTTCGGCTTTGACGATGCCGTATATTCAGGGGGAAGGGTTCTGGAAATTCTCTCTGAAACAGATAAACCTCTCTCTGAATTACTTTCAGATATTCCGGCAACCGTAAATACTCCTGAAATAAGATTTCCCTGTCCCGATGAGATAAAATTTGAAATTGTAAAAAAAGTGGTTACATATTTCAAGGAAAAACATAAAGTGGTGGATATAGACGGTGCAAGGGTAATTTTCCCTGAAGGATGGGCCCTTGTGAGAGCTTCAAATACACAGCCTGTTATCGTTATGAGGTTTGAAGCTACTACTGGAGAAGAACTTACCCGAATAAGAAGATCTGTGGAAGAAATATTGGAAAAAATGATGAAAATTGTAAAATTATAATAAAATTCCTGAAGAGGGCAGGCAGAGGCCTGCCCCTCATTACTATTTCGTAGTAAGTTTTACGGCATTTGAATAGGGGCCATCAAACTCTTTACCCTTTTCATAGCCTCTCTCGAAAACAACATAATAATAGGTCTGGCCGGAAACAGCTGTGTTATCCGTAAAAGAATAATAGCCTTTCCCCGGCATACCGTAACTGTTTTCATAATTGAAAAATTTAATGTCTTCTTTTTTAGAACCGGAAAACTCCTTCGTTGAACGTGCTACTACATAAATACGCATCATTTCTTCATTGTTTTCTTTCCTGTTCCAGTGAAGTACGTTATTGGGGGTAGCCATTTCTTTGCCTGTGAGTATATTTTGCAACGGTTTCATCTGTTCCATTTTCTCCATATTCCCGGAAGGGTCGAAATACATGGAATTTTTATCAGACTCTTTCATAATGATTATTACACCTGTTTTTGTCTCTCCTTCTCCCACTTCTGCCTTTACTCCCGATTCATTTTTCTGGGACATTTCATACTTTACCGCACTGGCAGTAAGGGTGAATGTGCCGGGAGTGGTACGTACACTGAAATAGCCTTTCCCGTCAGCTTTTACGGAGAAATGTCTCTGTGAACCCATCATCTGAGCCATTATATCCTCGGGAGACATGTTTTGCATTGCTTCATAGTTGATTTTTTGCTCCATAGATGCATTAACACCTGCTTCCGCTACAGGTTTATTTCCTTCGTCCACTACCTGACCTTTTATATAACAGGTAGTTTTTTTCATTTCAATATTGATATTTTCCTTTACTTCTTCGGCACCTGTTGTAACTGTAAGTGCTTTTTCCATATAATACCCGTCTTTTTCCGCAGTAACAGTCCATGTACCTTCTCCGACACCCAGGGCGTAGTTACCGTTCGTTGCATCTGTCGCAAAGACAAACCCTCCCTGGCCTATTGCATTTACCCTGACTTCAGTCAGAACAGAACCTTCGCAGGTGATGTTACCTGAAATGTAAGCCTTCTGAAATGTTCCGGGTAATTCCCTGGCTGAAACAGAACAAAAAAGTATTAGAGATAGTGTAATTACTAAACATGTTAATAATTTCATAATTTTACTTCCTTTCTTTAATAATATTACGGATAACATTATATAGTGTATTTCATAACCTGTTAAAATTTACTTATGCTCTCGTGACGCGTAACGCGTGACGGGAAGAAAATCTAAAGTCAGCAGGTGTTCGTAATGCATGCTTCTTCACGCATCACGCATCACGCATTACGCATTACGCATCACGATGTTATTATTTATTGAGAGTTATGAAACTGACTATAATTACGGTATATATATAATATTTGCTTAACCGTATATTTTACCTTCTATCAGATGAAATATTAATTGACTGTAATAAAATAATTCTGGCAAATTATGTTTACTGTCCTCCCGTCACGCGTCACGCGTCACGCGTCACGATTCTAAATATGATATGGTTATTTTTTTAGCGTAATGTTTACGCATCACTTATCATTCATAACCTGTCCCGATTATTTAAATACTATGTTTTTTCTGTTTTCCTTGTATGAACCGAAATTATTTGCTCCGAGAAAAACACTGTGATATAATATATTATATCTCCGGTAGCCCTGAAGTGATTGGAAGGGAAAAATATGGTATTACCTGTACCTATAAATTTTATAAATCTCCCCTTTGAAGAAATAGAGAGAGGGCTTGTCGATGCTCTCGGCCATATTGCCCTCATGGCCGGTGCCGTGAAGGCTTCTGTTTTTTTGTTCTCAGAAGATTTACAGACTGTAACAGGCAGTTATGAATGGTTTTACGGGGAAAATCACCCCTCTGTTTCTCCGAACAGTTCTACAGATTTCTTTTCCGGTTATTTGGAGAGATGGAAAAATTTTGAAACATTTTTTATATCATCACCCTCTGGCAGGAATAAATGGCCGGGAACGGATTCTATTGTTTTCGTCCCTCTGGTTTTCAGAGGAAAACTTTACGGTGCTATGGGCCTTTATAAAAAGGCTCATACGGAATGGCCTGATGACGCAGTTGAGCTACTGGAATTTATGGCACCTCTTGTAATTAATGTAATAGAGAGAAAGAAAACAGAAGAACATCTCAGAAAAGCCCGGGAAAAATACAAAAATCTTTATCATTATGCCCATGTAGGACTATTTGAGACTTCTCTGGAAGAAGCAAAAATAATAGCCTGTAACAGGCTGTACTGTCAGATGGCAGGTTTTACTTCCGTAGAGGAAGCTATAAATCAGGATGTGCTTCAGTTTTATACAAATCCCGCCCATAGAGAAGAAATAAAGAAAATATTAATGGAAAAGGGATTTATAGAAAATTATGTAACTCAATTCAGAAACAGGATGACAGACAAAAAGTTCTGGGCAGAATTTTCCGCCATGGTTAACCGTGACAGAAATGTTATAGAAGGAACCATTATTGATATAACAGCAAGAAAAGAAGCAGAAGATACTCTGGTATTTACACAGTTCGCCATGGATAATGCAAGGGATGCCGTATATCTGGTTGACTCGGAAAGTAAATTTGTATATGTAAATCATGCTGCCTGTAAATATCTCGGTTATTCAAGAGAAGAATTGCTGACTATGGGTATCAGTGATATAAGACCGGAATATACGGAACAGTGGTGGAAGTCTCACATGCAGGAAATAAAAGAAAAAAAATCTTTTATGTATGAAAGTATTAATAGAAGAAAAGATGGAACAGTTTTTCCTGTAGAAGTATCTGTAAATTATCTGGAATTTTGCGGCAGAGAATATAACTGCGCTTTTCTTCGTAATATTTCGGAAAGAAAAACAAGAGAAGGAGAAAGAAACAGACTTGTTTATATTCTTGAAGCTACCAGTGATCTTGTTTCAACTGCAACTCCTGACGGTAAAATAATTTATATGAACAGGGCAGGGCGGGAACTTTTAAACTGGACAGAGGATAAAAATTCTGACTTTGTAAAATATGCTCATCCTGACTGGGCTCTTGATATGGTTATGAATACCGGAGTCCATTCTGCAAGAAAAAATGGTGTCTGGCACGGGGAAACTGCTGTTTTAAACGGCGAAGGCAGGGAAATACCTGTGTCACAGGTTATTATAGCCCATAAAGCATCTGACGGCAGGGTGGAATATTTTTCTACTATTTTGAGAGATATCAGCAGAATAAAAAAGGGGGAAGAGAGTCTTGCCGCCGAAAAAGAACGTCTTTCTGTGACCCTTAAAAGTATAGGTGATGGTGTTATTGCCACTGATATTTCAGGAAGAATTACCATTATGAACGGTGTTGCAGAAAAACTTACAGGGTGGACTCTGGAAGAAGGAGAAGGAAAAAAACTTTCCGATGTTTTTCATATTGTCAATGAGATGACAGGAGAAGTATGTGATAATCCTGTTCAAAAGGTACTCCTCAGCGGAGATATTGTGGAACTGGCAAATCATACTATGCTCATATCCAGGGATGGAAGAAAAATGCTTATTGCCGATAGCGGTGCGCCGATAAAAGATAAAAACAATCAGGTTACAGGTGTTGTTCTTGTTTTTCGTGATATAACGGAAAGACAGAGAATAATGGAGAATCTTCAGAAGATTCAGAAGCTTGATTCTCTCGGACTTCTTGCAGGAGGTATAGCTCATGATTTTAATAATCTTCTCGGAGGCATTTTCGGTTATATCGAACTTGCCAGGGAGGCATGTAAAGATAATGAAGCATCTTTATTTCTTTCCTGTGCGTTTAAATTATATGACAGAGCAAAATCTCTTACCAGGCAGCTTCTTACCTTTGCAAAAGGCGGTTCTCCTCTTAAGAAAACAGATGATCTTACATCAATTATAATGGATACTGTTAATTTTGCCCTTGCCGGTTCCAGTCTTAAATGTGTTTTTAATATAGATGAACATCTCTGGTTATGTGATTTTGATAGCAGTCAGATAAGGCAGGCTATTCATAATATAGTAATCAATGCAGTTCAGGCCATGCCGGACGGAGGAGACATATGTGTCAGTGCTGAAAATATTCAGTCTCTTCCTGCCATTCATATGTCTCACGGTAAAGGGAAATATGTGAAAATTTCCGTAATGGATAAAGGCACAGGCGTTCCCAGAGAATTACTCGGGAATATTTTTGATCCATTTTTTACTACAAAACAAAAATGCACAGGTATTGGCCTTTCTATTGTATATTCCATAATCAGTAAACATGACGGATTTATTGACCTTGAGTCAGAAGAGGGGAAAGGCACTGTTGTTAATATTTATTTGCCTGTATCGAAAGATGGTATTAAAGAGGTCATTTCTGCCAGGACTGTGGCGGGACATGTAACATGCACCGGTAAAGGTACTGTTCTTGTTATGGATGATGATGAAGATCTCAGGAAAATCCTGGAGAGAATATTAAAAAAAATAGGTTATTCAACTGTACTGACGGCAAATTCCAGGGAAGCCTTTTCTGCCTTTATTGAAGCAGAAAAAAGTGCCCCTTTCTCTACTGCTTTTCTTGATATGACCATACCCGGTGATATGGGCGGGAAAGAAGTGATAAAAAATTTTCTTATTGTAAGACCGGAACTTAAAGCAGTGGCTATAAGCGGTTATTCCGATGATCCGGTTATGGCGGAACCGAAAAAATTCGGATTTGCGGCAGCTCTGAAAAAACCTTTTTTAAAAGATGAAATTTTAACCGTATTAAACGACCTTGATATTTGAGATTTTAATGAAAAGACTTCAGAATTCTTCATATGTATTGCCCCTGTTACCTGCAGTGTCTGCAGCGGTAAATACGATACCGGATAATCTGTGATTCTGTCTTTTCCTGTCACCCGTCACGATTATAGCCATTTATGAATTATTTTATATGAGAATCGTAACGCGTAACGCGTCACGATATAGACGTAAATATGATTGGGTTATTTCTTGACAACCCCTAAGCTTATAGATATGGCAGCAGTAACACATTATACCGCATAGGACTGTTATTGCCTGTCGGCACTGCTGTAAGTCTCTATGAGAGAATCTTTCATTTTTATGAATAGATTGCACTCGGAATTAAGTCTGTTCCGTACCTCATCAGGGCTGATTTCTCTGTCCTCTATTAAAGAAGAAATACGTAAGAAAAACATCGGTACCATAGATTTCATTACCTCTTCACCATGGATAGATACATAAGAAGCATATTCAAAAATAACCTCTGTCCATAAATCTGCCGAGAATGAAGACTCTTTCCCCTGAGAAGCCTCTTCAACCCTGTTAAACGTATCTTTCGAGAGAATTTTTTTTATGGAGCTTCTGTATTCGTGAAATAATTTTTCCCCTTCTGCCTTAATTTCAACTCTGTTCAGAGATACAGGTGACGGAGAAATTTTATAATGATATCCGAAATCAGTAAGATATTTCTCTTCTTCACTGTTAGCCCAGACTTCTCTGTATATCTTCATTAAATGAAATAGTGTCTCCGAGGTTTTTATAAATTTATGTCTCATATCCTGGATTGTATCAAATTTATCTATATATTTATTACCGAGAAAGACCTGGCCTGTTTCAAAACCTTCTCCTGCAGCAGCAGTTGCCACCCATGTATCTATATCCATATTCCAAAGGTCTTTTTCCAGAAAACTCCTTACCAGATCTACAGACATGGCATAATCTCCTGCACCGGGGAAACGAATATCTGTACAGAAAAGAGATCTTATAAGAGGATAAACAAGATTATTGTTTATTACTCCGTCATTATGATGAATTACATAGACAGGGGAGATATAATCATATTCTCCTTTGATTACAGGAGTGAGAAGGCCTTCTATCCATTCAGGATTAATGCTCCGGAGATCTCCTCTTAATATCATGCATGCAGAAGCATTTAACATGTCTGAAGCATAAAATAGCCCTTTCAGAAAATTACCTCTTTCCATATTCTGATCCATAATGAGTCTGTGAACAGGTATGAATGATGTATAAATAAAATTCAATTCCCTGTCTTCATATAAGTCAAGATTGCTGAATACTCCGTCATCTTTCCCTCCCGCTTTGATTATCAGAGCTTTCTGGTCAGGAAAATATTTAGCCAGACCGAAACTTACTGCTTTAAGTACTCTGGCAACAGACGTATCTTCATGAAGATCCGTTATGCCGACTATAATATCAGCCTCTCTTATAATTTCCAGTTTAATCATAATATCTCTGGATAGAATATTCATAATCAGCCTCCTTTGAATAAATCGTAATCGACACACATGCATTATGTGATGTGAATCTCAGTGCTGCCAGCGGTAAATACAACACCGGATAATCTGTGAGCCTGTCTCCTCTCGTCACGACTATAACCAGTGGAATAATTACCGTTATAAGTATTTGGTGACCAAAATACCTCTGGTAAATTACGGTTAGATTGTAAATATCATATGTTTTTTTACAACCCCCTATGACCTTATTTGAGTTTTATATGTTCAAGATATCCTTTTTTCTTGCAGTTTAATATGGCTTTACCAAAAAGTCTATATATTTTATTCCTTTCCTCTTCGGGAAGTGTTATGAGCAGTTCTCCTATAGTATCTCCAAGTGGTTCCTCTAAATCAGCTCTGGCTCTGTCATCAAATATTCTCATAAATACATTCCGTACTTTATCTATTTCCTGTCCGCCATGTTCATATATAATTTCCCAGTCTTCTCCGGAAAGAAAAGAGGTTTTGCCTGTATTACCATCATTCATAACAGTTCCAATCTTTCTTTAATAGTGTATTTCATAACTTAGGAATAGAATTTTATTAATTGTCTCTTTCCTCGCGTAACGCGTCACGATTTAATATATTTGAGACAGTTATTTAATTATCGTTCCTTACTGAGGTGAGTATAAAATATATGCTCTCGTGATACGTTACGGGAGGGGAAACTTTTATTACATGCTTATGCTCAGGTCAGTAATTAAACATAAAATTCGAGAAGATAAAATTTATTCCTTTATTATTAATTCGCTTTATGTTAAAATTATAATAGTATCTTATAAAAAATTACAGATTAATCCTCGCGTGACTCGTCACGACCCATTAATGTCTGATAGGTTATGACGGTAACATAGTTGCCGCCATTCCCGTAATAAGTCGCAGGTTTTATAAAAAATTAAAAAAAGGAGACCCTATCTATGAGGTTTTCAAACAGGTATATTTCCAGTAAAAAAAATAATATCGATGCTTCAATAATAGCACAACTGGCATTCGGTGAATTACAGAGTAAAGTCCCTGAAGTAACCGGTAAGCCGGTACTATGTCATTCCTGCGGTGCAGCAGTTACAGAACCATCTATTATTAAAGATACTCCCCCTGTAGGACTTCATTTTATATGTCAGTTCTGCAATAACATGAATAAAATAAATGAATTACAGTTTAACTCTATCAAAGCAATAGAAAAAGGTGTCATAGAATATCTTGATGAGATACAGAAAGATATGGCGGTAAAAGATAAAATAGTTGCATGTATAGACATATCGGGTTCCATGAATGGCGACAGTCTGGAATGTGTCAAAAAAAGTCTTATTGAAACACTGAAAGATATTTCCGTAAATGCCCCTGACAGCACTTTTGCCCTTATAACATTTACCGACTGGGTAAGCCTTTATAATGCTGATGGTCAGGAATGTATAAAAATCGCTGAAAGAGAGCTTTATGATGAAAATATGATTTGTCAGACCTTTCAAAACCTTCACTTTAACTTTGAACCGGTAAAAGAGAGTTACGAAAAATGGATAACTCTTGTTTCCGGTCTCAATGCAATATCCAGAACTGCCCTGGGACCGGCGGTGTTTTCCGCTTTCTGTCTTCTTCATGGAGGGGGCCGTATGATTTTACTTACAGATGGCCTTGCAAATGTGGGAATAGGTTCTCTTATAAGCTATTCTCCCGGAGGAAGAAAAGGAGAATTTTACAGAGACTTCGCTTATAGATGCAGAGATGCCGGTGTAATGGTCGAAATTGTAGGTGTGGCAACATCAGAACATTCCTCGATTGAACTGGGAACTATAGGTGATATGGCCCGTCTTACAGGAGGAGATATATATCTTGTAGACAGAAAGGAACTTTCAAAAACTTTTAATACTCTTTCTCAGGCAGATTTTATAGGAAAAAATGTAAATGTAAGGATATTTGTTCCACCCAGTATGGCTCTCAGAGATGCAAGCGGTGATGTTCAGTTTCATAGAGAAGAAAAAGCTCTTAAAGCAAAAATCGGTTACGTAAACCCTGACAGGAAAATGTGTGTTGAACTGAATGTAACAGAAGATTTGAAAGAAAACGAGGATTTAACTGTTCAGACACAGGTAGAATATACAGGTATAGACGGAAAAAAGAGAATAAGAATATATAATGAGAAACTTCATGTGACAGAAAAAGAAAAAGATCTTGTAGAGAATTTCGAAAGTGACGTTTCGGATGAATTTTATATACAAAAAGCTGCCGAACTTGGCAGAACAGGCGAGGACGCAAAAGGTATAAAGACTCTCCTGGAGTATACGGAAAAATTAAATGAATATCGTAATATGTCAACGAACCAGAAAAAAGCTCAATTGACCAGGAGTGAAGAACTCATAAACAGGGAACTGGAAGATATAAATAAACTGAGACAGGAAAAAAGTAAAGATGCCAGATACAGTAAATATCAGGCAAGAGTTTCCTTTGGATCCACATCGGAATTAAGGCAGGAATCCAGAAAAATGAGGCAGACGAAAATAGCTCTGGAACTGGAACCTTAATCATAATCATAGCAGGGGCCGAATATTATTCTGTCCCTGCAGACTTATAACAGATGTATCCGGTTCAGGCAATTTTGATTTTTCTTCAAGTTCCGCTCCATATTCTTTTAAAAATTTAAGGAGTAAGAATTCCAGTCTTTCTCTGGCACTCTCTGGTGCTCTGCAGACCAGTAATCTGCATTCCATAGGTCGCTCTTGGTAAATTTTACATAATTTCTTTTCTTTATCAAACATAATGCAGTAGCCGTCTTTACCTTTCGGCAGATAATAAGCTTTATCATCTATTATTTTCACCAGCGGAGGATTTTGACAGCAAAACCCGCATTGTTTGCATGGATAAAAATATGACCATGAACTGGCAAAATTTATCATTTTATGAGTCCATGGAAGTTGAGGTATTTCTTCCCATTTAACAGGTTTCCAGGGAAGAACAGGTTTGGGAGGTAATTTTATCTGTTTATCGTGTTTCATAAGATTGATCTTAACCTGTCCAGAGATTTTTTTGCAGCCAGAGCGACAGTAGTTACAGGATCTCTTGTTGCTTTTTCAAGATGAGGTATGGCTCTGTGATCTTTAAAACTCCCCAGTACCTCGACTGCAGCTTTTCTGACACCTGTGCCGTTATCTTTTAAAGCCATTATCAGGTCCGGTATGACTATGTCATTGCCTATCTCTCCCATAGATAGAACAGCCTGTTTTCTAACCCCTTCATCCAGATCTTCTTTTAATACACCTATCAGTTCATGAATAACTTTCATATCTCCGAGTTTCCCGAGAGATTCTATTGCGCTCACCCTTACAGGCGGC
This sequence comes from Vulcanimicrobiota bacterium, assembly GCA_040217695.1. Classification (GTDB taxonomy): domain Bacteria; phylum Vulcanimicrobiota; class SpSt-956; order SpSt-956; family JAKJGF01; genus CALARM01. The sequence continues at coordinate 30,016 of JBEHWO010000003.1, forward strand.
TGTTCGTCTTTAAGCTTTCTGATAAGAGGGGTAACGGCTTTTTTATTCCTCTGGTTGCCGAGAGCCAGAGCAGCTTCGCGTCTTACATTCCAGTCCCAGTCATTAAGTGCCTCTATAAGAGGTTCTACGAGCCTTCCGTCCTGCAGATTCATCTGAACTATCTGATTTGAAGCCTCAGTTCTTTCACAGTCATCATTACTCTGTAACATATAAATAAGTTTTTCTATTTCATCCTTTGGTTCTTTCATAACTCTTGAAGTGGCTTTTTCTTTCACCTGTGGTGTCTGACTGTAAATTGCCTGCTGTTCTGATTCCGGTGTAACCTGATTAAATATAGTTCTCTGCCCGAGGCTGGCCTGGGCAAAAGCTGACGAAATCTGTGCAGGATTCATGGGCCGTTCAATATTCTGACCTGTTACCTGATTATAAGCAGGAGGGCGGCCATAGGTGGCCTGGCCGTAAGGAGGGTAGCCATATGGATAGGCAGGGTATTGGCCGGGAACCTGTCCGTAGATCCCCTGAACCTGGCCGTATGGGTTTGGAACCTGTCCGTATGGCCCCTGAACCTGGCCGTATGGATTTGGAACCTGACCGTATGGCCCCTGACCGTATGGCCCCTGAACCTGTCTGTATGGCCCCTGAACCTGTCCGTAGGCAGGCTGACCGGCATTTTGAACGGGCCTGGCAGCTACACCGGAAGGCTTTACGGGAGCAGCAGTCACTTTTTCCTGCTGTACTGGAGTTATGACAGGTTCAGGAGATTTTTCCAGAGTTACAGTTTCGGTTTTTTCTCCTGTCATAGGTTGAAGCAATAATTTATATGCATCAAAATAATTTTCTTTACAGAAGTTAAGTAATTGCTCTTTCATATCTTTAGCACTTGTATAACGGTTATCTATTTCATTTTCAAGGGCTTTCATAACTATTTTTTCCAGGTCGGAAGAAAGCCAGTCTCTGACCTGCCTTATAGGCTGGAAAGAAAAGGGAATCGGCACTATACCTGTAAGAAGGTGGTGCATTGTTGCTCCGAGAGCGTAAACATCACTTCTTGGTTCAGGATTGCCTTTGTATTGCTCCAGAGGAGCATAACCTTCTGTACCTACAGCTGTTTTCTGGGTATCTTTCACAGGATTTATTACCCTTGCAATACCAAAATCTATCAGGAAAATCCTGCTTTCTTCCGATTTTAATATTACATTGGCAGGTTTCAGATCTCTGTAAAGAATAGGATGAGGTTTGTGATTATGCAGGTAAGATAAAACGTCACAGAGCTGTACTGCCCATATTACTACAAATTTTTCAGGTACCTGAAGATTACATTTTCGAAGAAAACTTTCAAGATCTTCTCCTTTTATATAATCCATTACAAGATAATAATTACCTTTATCCGTAAAATAATCTGTTATACTCGGTATATTGGGGTGATCAAGTCTTGCCAGTATTTCAGCTTCTTCTCTGAATCTCTTTATGGCATATAGTTGCTGTTCCGATGCTTCACCCTGGTTAAACATTACTTTTATGGCACGAAGCTTTTTCTCGGGTATGTCTTCTGCAAGATAAACCATACCCATACCTCCGGCTTTTATAGTTTTTATTATTCTGTAACGTTCTTTTAAAACAGCATTTTCCATAATGATTTCCTCATAATTATTATACCCTATAATCGTTAAAGAGTGAATAGTGAATAGTGAATAGAAAAATTAATTTATTCGCTTTATAGTTCTTTCATTGAAGATGAATTCCTTCAATTTATTAATCCTTCTGCCGTCATGGCACAAAGTGCTATACGGCACATAAGAAAAATATAAATTGATGTAATATTATACGGAGAGGAGAGATGAATATGAATTATGCAGTGGATTTAAAACAGGATATGGTATATAAAAAAAGAAGAGACTGTGAGCAGGAGGAAGCAAAAGAAAGGATGGAGTTTGCGCTGTCTGCGATCAGTTTCAATCAGGGACTTATAGAGTTTGCCGAAACAAAAGCGAATACATTACTTGTAATAAACAGTATTTTTCTTGCCACTCTGACTGCTATGATGGACATACATATAACAGAAAATCTCTTCAGCGTAATCTTCAGTACAGTAAGAATACTGTTCCTGGTAACGACTGCATGTTCTGTTATAACCTGCCTTATAGTGGTAATGCCTAAAAGTGATAATAATGCCATGGAGGGAAAAAAAGATTTAATATTTTTTATGGATATTTTAAGCCACAGTAACCGGGAGAATTATATATTTGAGTTCCACAGAACAAAGACAATCACTCTTATAGACGATCTGCTCAGAAGAGGTTATATGACAGCATCTATAGCAAAAGAAAAATTCAGCCGTTTTAAAGTGGCCCAGATTATGACATTTATCTCAACTTTTTTCTGGCTTTCAGGTACATGCATGTATTATTTTAAGTGATTTTGATTGTGTTATATGCTGCTGAACCATCAGGATTTTTTTTCAGGTTTTATTATATCAGGAACGGTAAATTGCTTTTTCATAATAGCTTCTTTTTTCTCAGCCAGAAGCTTTCTGACATCTGCCGGTATTTTATTTTCCAGACCATGATATGGAGCCATGTCGACTCCGCCTTCTATCATATCATAGATGTATTTATTTTTGAATTTACCTGTTTCAAGATCCTTTATCATTCCGGCAATTGACGTATCTACTTTCAATACTGTGCTTGTAAGAACAGTATCGGGTGCAAGTTCGTTCTGATCTGCAATGCCGCCTATGGCATAGATTTTCTTTTCCTTACATGCCTGAATACAGCCGAAACTTATACCGTCTCCGTTACAGTAAACCACATCTGCTCCCTGTTCTATCTGGGCAAGAACTGCTTCTTTCCCTTTTGCAACATCATCCCATTCATTCAGGTAAGTAATAAAAATTTTCATATCAGGTTTAACCGATTTTGCACCGAGTTTATATGCTTCCAGCGCTCTGACTACATCAGGCACATCAAATCCGCCTGTAGCACCGATTTTATTGGTTTTTGACATGGATGCGGCAAGCATGCCTGCAAGGTACCCTGCCTGATGGGCAGGCCAGTCGTAAATAGTAACATTTTCCTTACTATCAATACCTGTGGCCCAGCCAAATTTTATTGAAGGGTAATCTTTTGCCACTTTTTTCACTGCATCACCGTAATTAAAACTGTGGGCAAGTATTAAATCATATCCCTGTGAAGCATAATCTCTTATAGCCGTTTCTGCATCTGCGACAGAGATATTTTCCGAATAACTGAATTTTATGCCAAGATTTTTTTCGGCTTTTACAAGTCCGTCATATCCGGCAGCATTCCAGGAAACATCATTGATTTTTCCCGGCATTATCATAGCCACCTTCCATTGTTTTACGGAACTTGCCGGTGAATTCGGTTCTGCTGCAGGAGTTGCTTCTGATATAACAGTCGGCTCTGCGGAAGGAACAGGTGTTTCTCCTGTAGTGGTTTTCTGACATGAAGAAAAAATGACTGAAAGAAATAATAATAAAATACAGGTATATCTTTTCATAAACTCACCTTTCTACTTGACTCTGGCTATTTGATCAACTTAAATCGGGTTTCAGGTGTTGGGTTTCACGTTTTTTTGACCCATCACCCGGTACCCTTAACCTCACAAAAATAGAACAATTCTACTTAAAAATTAAAATTCACTTATTTATTCCTGTGTAATAATAAGGCTTTTCAGAGTAAGCTTGTTTCGAGCCTCTAATTGGCCAAAGTCGAGCTTTCTATAAACTTTAAATTTTAAAACTCTAAATTTTTTACTTACTCTTTGTTGCTACTGTCTTCCAGGAAATACCGCCTCTGGATTTAAAACTGCCTGTTACTTCAATCCATTCCGGTTTACATACTGCCCAGAGATCTTCCATAATATTATTGGTTATAAATTCACCGAAATCCTTTTTATTTCTGTAAGACATAAGATAAATTTTAAGAGATTTTGCTTCTATCAGATGTTCATCAGGTATATATTTGATAATTATATCGGCAAAATCCGGCTGTCCTGTTACAGGACAGATAGATGTAAATTCTCCTTCCTGATAGAATTCTACAATAAAATCATTGTCAGGATATTTATTGGGGAAAGTCTCAAGAATGTCCATGGAAGGTTCCTGAGGATATTGTTCTATTACCGAGCCTAAAAGAGTTAATTCCTTATATTCACCTGTTTTTTTCATAGTAATTTATAGTATTACATTTATTTAACAGTGTCAATAGAAAATTTTTTGAGTGTAAGATTTTGTGTGAATTTATATGAGAAGCATAACGGCAGGAATGATTTTATTACATGCTTATGTTCAGGTCAGTAAATGGTATTACACAACATTTATTATACAGTCGAAATTTTGTGTATGAAAGTTAACAAAATATTAACAATTTATATAACACATGTTGCAATTTTTGTTATATACTGTAAATGAAAAATTACAGATAACATTACGTGACAATAATCTTCCGGAAATAAAAAGGGATTTCCAGGAAAGAATTTCCTTGTGGAGGTTTTAAAAATGAAAGTTGGTTTTAACGATTTCAATTCTAACTGGGCTCAGATTTCTGAGAAAAAAGGTGCTCCCAGAAAAAAGGAAATGTCAGAAGGAATTAGAGAGACATTTATACCTTCGTCAGGGGAAGAAGTGGTATTCCCAAAACAGATATCTATAAATCCGGGAAAGATATATACTGAAGGTGCAGTCTGTCCGGGACTGGGAAAAATTGATGAGATTTGCCTGACATTCCCGGAAGAGATTAAACAAAACCATAAGACAGCTATGTCCGAAGGTATGATGGGAACGGGAACGTTAGGATGGGTCATTGCAAACGGTAATGATATCAAAGATGGAACTGAAGGGGTAAGGCCGGCTAATATTCAGACCATGTTTGATAAATACTGGGACGGAACGAGCAGAAATCATATGGTATCTTTAGTTCAGACAGGTGCGGGCCTCCCGGGGGCGATTGCAATTAACGATCTGCCGTGGGACATACCTGCTATGCCGGTAAAGGATATACCGCCATTCCCTGTAATGCCCCTTGAGTTATAATTTATTATAAAATGGTAGAAAAATTTAATACTGTCAATAGAGATTTTGGCCCCTTTGAATTGAAAGAAAAGGGGTCAAAATTTATTTCTTATTTATACCCTGTTTCCACTGAAGAAGAGGCCGAGCAGATATTAAGCAGATTGAAAAAAGAATTTTATGATGCCACTCATATATGTTATTCCTATAGAATTGGCCCTGGTGTGGAAGAGCATGTCAGGATAAATGATGCAGGCGAACCATCGGGTACTGCAGGGAGACCTGTTTATCAGGAGATTATCAGGCGGGAACTGTTCAATGTTCTCGTTGCCGTTATCAGATATTTCGGCGGTGTTAAACTTGGTAAAGGCGGATTACAGAGAGCCTATTCCTCTGCTTCGAGAAATGTAATAGATATATCTGATATATTTGTTTATGAGATAAAAAAAGAAATTGCTCTGTCTGTACCCTTTAATTTTATCGGGGAAATAATAAATATGGCCGGCAGGTTCGGGATAAAAATATTGTCCCAGGAATATACACAGGAAGGGGTATCTATGGTTCTTTCTGTTCCTGCAGGAAAATTAGAGGCCTTTCAGGCAAGGTTAATAGAAAAAACTGCAGGAAAGATTCGGTTCATGAGCAATCAATAACCCGTGGCCTGTGGGTCACACTGCAATCCTGATTGACCGGCCATGAGTCTCCGGTGAGACTATGTGAAAATTAATATCTTATTTTATTCAGTTTACTCACTTTTCGCTAAATATTCACTTTTTGCAATGACGGCATTTCACTTTCGGAATAATAAACAACCTTGACTATTGTGCCATAATTTGAAGTCCAGTAGAATAACTCAACAGATTGACCGGGTTTAACATCTTTTATGGCTTCCCAGAAATCTTTTAGTGATTTTACCGGGTAATAGGTCAAGTTTATGAGTATTCCCCTTATTGTTCCTTTATGTGCTCCCCATGCTTCTCCTGAACTGCCTTCCAGCACATCACTTACATAAACACAATCCGGAGATGCCCATGAGTATGACGTTTCGTAAACAGTAGGACTGTTAGGCTGTATGACCATACCGGCAAAAGTAATATATTCTTTCGGTCTCAGAGAACCTCTTTCCAGAACATCCATATCAAGTTTGATTTCCTGTCCCATACGGCACAGGAGGAATGAGCATTTCTTACCGCCGAGATATCTCATGGTAGATAAAAAATCTGCATTATCCATAGGTAATTTATTGTCAACGGACATTATTATGTCACCCGGCATAAACCCACTTTTCTCGGCAGGGCTTTCTTTTAGAATAGATGTTACCAGAATAGATTTTCTTGGAACAGAAGAAGAAAATTTTGCTCCGAAATCTTCTATTGCCCTGTCCGGATTGATCTCTTCTATTGTTGCACCAATCCATCCCATACGACCTGCATATGGAAGTTCTCCTTTTATGACCTGCTCTATGATTGATTTTAACTGATTTATTGCAAGGCTCCAGCCAATTCCCTGGGTAGCAGTCGTTACTGCCGTATTAACTCCTATAACAAGACCGTCTTCAAGGGATATGAGAGGGCCTCCGCTGTTACCGGGATTTATGGCTGCATCTGTTTGAAGAAAAGAACCTGCAAAATCACCGGGAGTATTGGTTGTACTTGAAATAATGCCTTTTGTTGCACAATATTCGAGTCCCATGGGATTGCCAAACGTACCTACTGAAATACCTACCGATACCTTTTCGGAATCTCCCATTACTGCACTGATTACATTGGGAGGCACACCTTTTTCACTCAATTTGAATTTTAATATTCCGAAATCATATATAGGATCTATATATACGGGAAGAGCCTGAAATCTTTCTCCGTCTTTAAAGCTTATCTGAAGTGAACTGATTCCGTCTCCTATAACATGTTTGTTTGTCCCGACAAAAGCATACCCTGTATTTTTATCTATATGAAGAACAAATCCGGAGCCGGTCCATGAACCACGGATAGATGTTTCAAGGGCAGTAACGGTACTTCCGTATATACGGACAGTATATTTTTCGGCTTCTTTAAAATAGTCCTGTTGACTGGTCTGTGCCGTTACAGAAGAAGAAATTAACACCACTGCTAACATAATCAGAACATAATATTTTATCTGCATTAGAATCGCTCCTTTCACTATTTACCGGACCGGTTACGCACATGGCAGAGACACTTGCACTGTTGTTCCTTTCCCTGCTTCACTTTCTATAATGAAGTTTCCCCCTGCAAATTCTACCAGTCTTCTGGTAATAATCAGCCCGAGTCCTACACCCTGCTGTTCATATATTTTTCTTTCGAATTGTATATAGGCACCAATATCTGCAATCTGAAGGGGAGTCATACCTCTGCCTCTGTCAGTAATATAAAGATGAAACATATTGTCAAATCTGGCAATTATATGAACAGAATGGCCTGAAGAGGAGAACTTAAAAGCATTATCAAGTAATTCTTCAAGGATTTTTTCCAGATTTGTTTCTGAAATATTGATAGCCCCGTCTTCTATTTCCAGTATTAAATCATTTTCTCTGTTTTCCAGTCTGGCTTTTTTTTCAGCCACATGGGATATGACATGTTTTACAGAGTTCATATTACCCTGTAAAAGTTTAATTCTGTCCAAATTTGCTTCGGCCAGTTCAAGTTCTGCATAAAGCAGTGTATTCTGTATGAGCCTGTGAAGCCTCTGGCCGGAATTGTAGATTTCCTGTACCAGTTCAAGTAATTCGTCTCTTTCAATTGTTTCATATTCGTTTATCAGTATTTCAGAGAGGCCCAGTATACCATTTAGAGGTGATCTGAACTCATGAGGCAAAGCCCTGGCGATAGAAGTCCGTAATTCATCCAGTTTTTCCCGGGATTTATTGTGTATGATTTCCTGTTTTTTTAATCTTGTATTAATTGCGGAAAGAAGTTCTTTCCTGGTAAAAGGCTTGGTTATATAATCATCTGCTCCCAGTTCCATGCCCTGTCTCTGTTCAAGCCTGTCAGCTTTTGCCGTAAGAAAGATAAAAGGTATGGTTGCTGTTAAAGGATCTTTTCGTAATTCGCTGAGAACACTGTAGCCGTCCATTTCCGGCATCATTACATCACAGATAATCAAATCGGGGAAAAGTTCTTTTGCCCTGGCCAGACCTGACAGTCCGTTCTCTGCCCCGGAGGCCTGATAATTTTCAAATTCCAGAGTTTTCAGTATATTTGCAAGTACAGATGGTTCATCTTCTATTACAAGAATTTTTTTCATTTTTCATCACCTTTATAGTTATTTTAAACAAGAGGAATATTAATGGTCACAACAGTACCTTTTCCCACAGCGGATGATATATTTATATTACCTTTATGGAGTTCCAGACATCGTCTTACAATTGTAAAACCGAGACCTGCACCGGGTATGTTGCCCACATTTTTTGCCCTGTGAAATGCTTCGAACACTCTGTCTTTTTCTTCCCCGGGTATACCAATACCACTGTCTTTAACAATAAAAATAACTTCTTTATCCATGAAACTTAAACTGCAGGTTACAGGTGTTCCTTCAGGTGAATATTTAAGGGCATTTAAGAGAATATTTAAAAGAATATTTCTGAGCAGGCTTTTATCAACAGATACATTATTACATATACCTTCATATGAGAAGTTTATCCTGGTACTGTCAACTTTTAATTCATCCAGTAGAGACTGACAGAATTTTTCAAGATCTACAGGTTCGGGTCTGAATGTCATTCTGCCTGAATCAACTTTACCAAGAATAGAAACATTATCAAGTAACACAGTCATTCTGTCTATAGCATGTTTAATACTGCAGTAAATCTGGTTCTTTTCCTCTTTTACAAGTTTTTCACTGTAATTCTCAAGTAACTCGATAGAAGATAAGATAGTAGTAAGAGGTGTACGAAATTCATGAGATACAAGGGAAATAAAGCGGGACTTTAAAAGTTCCAGTTCTTTTATCTTTTCATTGGAAATACCTGTCTCTTTTTCTTCCAAATCTTCAGAAACCTCCGTTTGTATTATATCTACTGGGTTGAGCATAAATAATACATATAAATGCTCGTGACGCGTAACGCGTTACCCGTTACGGAAGGAATGATTTTATTATATGCTTATGCTCAGGTCAATAATATATAGGAATTTTTACGCCCGTTAAAATATTATATGTTCGATAGTTTCAATTTAATTCTCATCCCTGTCTAACTCGTCGGAAGACACGGAATACAGTCATGAAGATTTATTTCGACATAATAACGGCAAAACCTTTCCACAGGTATAATCTTCATGGATGGAAAATTTTATCATAATTTCGGTGCCTGTATTCATGGCTCTATATTTAAAGGAAGAGATATTGAAAAGGTTGTACCTTCTTCCTCTGTTGAGGAAAAGGTAACTTTCTACAGACTCTAAAACAACCAGTATAACTAGGATTGTTTATGGTAAAATCTGCCTGTCTTTTAAGTTCTTCTTCAGGTGCCCTTTCAGGAGAAGCAAAAAAAGTTTCCACTGCTATCCTCCGCTGACCATTACTGTCAGACATATTTTATCTTTATCTTTTATTTCAGTATTCATATCGACAGGCCTATCATTTAAAAAACACATTATAAATTCAAGCTCTTCTTCTTTATATCCTTGTGCAAGAAGTAAGTCTTTTATCTTTTTTTTACTCTCTGTGTATATTTCAATCTCAGAGTTTCCTCCCGGTTTTTTCAGGGGTCCTGTAATAGAAATATGTACCTTCATAAGCAATCCCTTCCTTTTACTCCGGATATGAATATACGCTAAACTATATATGATAATTTGTCAATCCCTGATATAGAAAAACCTTGCTAATCAATAGTAAAAATGTTAAAATATTTTACGAATCCGTTTTAATGGCGTAAAATAAAGCTTAGTGCTTATAACGGTAAATATTCCACCGGTTATAGTCGTGACGGGTAACGCGTAACGCGTGACGGGAGGTGACAAAATCAAAGATTATCCGGTGTTGTATTTATCGGTGGCATTACTCGGGGGGGTGGGAAAAATAACCGTATCATATTTACAATCGTGACGCGTAACGCGTGACGGGAGGGGACAAAATCAAAGATTATCCGGTGTCGTATTTATCGCCGGCAGCACTTGGATGAAAATTACGCAGAAAGCAATTTATCTAAATAATTTAACAGTGAGGTGGTTACGTTGAAACTTGTAGAATGTGTTCCGAACTTCAGTGAAGGAAGAGATAAAGCTGTAATAGGAGCCATAGCAGATGAAATTGCTGCTGTGCCGGATGTAATGCTTTTAGATGTTGATCCCGGGATAGATACGAATAGAACGGTAATTACATTTATAGGCCCTCCGGAGCAGGTTAAAATTGCTGCCTTTAATGGTATAAAAAAGGCAGCAGAATTGATAGATATGTCAAAACATAAAGGCGCTCATTCCAGAATAGGGGCTACCGATGTATGTCCCTTTATACCTGTAAGCGATGTAACTATGGAGGAATGTGTAAAACTTGCGGAAGAACTGGGAGAGAAGGTGTGGGAAGAGTTAAATATACCTGTTTATTTATATGAAGAAGCAGCAAAGTTACCGGAAAGAAAAAACCTTGCTTATATAAGAAAAGGGGAATATGAAGGACTTGAGGAAAGGTTTAAAGAAACTGTCTGGGCACCTGATTACGGTAAACCGGTCTTTAATGCCGGAGCCGGGGCAACTGTAATAGGAGCAAGGGAATTTCTCATAGCTTATAATGTAAATCTGAATACAAAAAATAAAAAACTTGCAAATGAAATCGCTATGAACATAAGAGAAGCAGGGAGGGCTAAAAGGGATGAACATGGTAACATATTGAAGGATGATGCCGGTAATACCATAAAAATACCCGGTAAATTAAAATATTTAAAAGCAGTCGGCTGGTATATAGAAGAATACGGGCAGTGCCAGGTCTCAATTAATCTTACTTCTTACAGAAGAACACCGCCTCATATAGCATTTGAAGAAGTAAGAAAAGAAGCTGAAAAACTTGGAGTACTTGTAACAGGGAGCGAACTTATAGGACTCATACCTGAAGAAGCAATGATTATGGCAGGCAGGTATTTCCTTGAAAAACAGGGTGCCTGTCCGGGAATACCGGCAGAAGAAGTGATTAAGATAGCTGTAAAATCTATGGGACTTGATCAACTATCTCCATTTTCTCCTGAAAAGAAAATTATAGAATACAGAGTTTTAAAAGGAAAAACTATAACAGACCTGACAGTAAATAAATTCATAGACGAATTATCCAGTTCTTCTCCCGCACCGGGCGGAGGCAGCGCAGCATCATTATGCGGTGCCGTAAGCGCCGCTCTGTCTTCTATGGTAGCAAACCTGACATTTGGTAAAAAGGGTTATGAAGATAAATGGCCGGAAATGAAGCAGTTATCCCTGGATTCACAGGAATTAAAGAATTACTTTCTGGAAGGTGTACATAAAGACACTGAAGTCTTCAATCAGGTTATGTCAGCCGGTAATCTTCCGAAGAAAACAGATGAGGAAAAGAATATCAGAGAGATTGCACTGGAAGAAGCTACAAAAGAAGCTACGTTAATACCGGTGAGCATTTTAAAATACAGCCTCAGAGCTCTTGAATTGGCCAAAAAAGCTGCAGTGGAAGGCAATATAAATTCCATAAGTGATGCCGGTGTTGCAGCACTGACAGCTTATGCGGCATCGGAAGGAGCCTATTATAATATAAAGATAAATTTAAAATCCATAAAAGATTCCGATTTTATAGAGAAAATAGAAAAAGAGGCGAATCAAATTCTGAATAAAATTAAAGATATGACAAGAGAAGTAAGGAAACTGGTGCTGGAAAAATTGAGTAAATAGATAATAATAATTTAAGGGTATAGGAAAATTCGTTTTTTATGGCTTAAAATAAAGATTCAGATGAAAATTAAGGAGAGGCAAGTTGTCTAAATAATTTAATAAAGAAATGGAGAGTTTCCCATGGCAAAAAAAATAAAAAAGAAGGACAGTACAAAAGAGAAAGAAAGAGAAGAGAATAAGGAGAGAGACAAGAAAACAGAGGAGAGCAAGAAGGAAAAGAAAACAGAGGAGATCAGGAAGGAAAAAAAAACAGACGAGGATAAGAAAGAAAAGAAAATAGACGAGGATAAGAAAGAAAAGAAAATATACGAGGATAAGAAAGAAAAAGGAAAGAAAAAAGAGGAAGAGAAGAAAGAGAGTGGGAAAGATAAGACTGGCCGGGAAGAAAAAAAGAAAGAGAAAAAAGAAAAAATAAAAGGGGGAAAAGTAAAAAAAGACGAAGATGAATTTGAATTTGATGATATAGGTGTGGAAGATGAATTTGAATTTGATGATACAGGTATTGAAGATGGCGAAGGTGAAGAAGATGAATATTTAGATGACGAAGACGAAAATATATATGATGAAGATATGGAAGTAGAAGAAGAGGAAGAAGAGGAAGAAGAGGAAGAAGAGGAAGAAGAGGAAGAAGAGGAAGAAGAGGAAGAAGAGGAAGAAGAGGAAGAAGAGGAATATGAAGGCGACGACGAATATGAAGGCGACGACGAATATGAAGGCGACGACGAATATGAAGACGACGATGAATATGAAGACGACGACGAATATGAAGATGACGACGAATATGAAGATGACTACGATGAACTAACTTCTGCACAAAAAGCTTTTGTACCGGGAAGATTTTCCATGTCGGATGATGATATAGAAAAAATTGTAGCTAAAATTGGCTCTGTAAAACAGGATGGGAAACAGGGGCTGAAAACCAGAGAGAGTATAAATGAAATGGCCTATTCTCATAGCCTTGAATTAATAAAAGTACTCATACCGGCAGCAAATCTGGATAAGAAAAAGCCTTTCCCTGATTATCTTATATGGCTTTATGAAAATCTGGCAGCCAGACTGGCTGAAGTATTTGAAAAAGCAAAGCCGGAAAAACGTGATCCTCCTGAAGTTGTTAAAGGTTTTGAAGCTCTGGTAAGTGATTTTAAAGGTAAAAAAGAATAGTGAGCCATGATTGTGTTTAAAAATAACAGGTGATTTTACATATACCATGGAAGAGGAAATTTATTATAGAAGATTTTTTGAAGAGAGTGTCATAGATTTTATTTAAATTTCTCTTTACATTCTCTTTTTGAAATTATCAGAGTGAACAGTGAATGGTGAATAGAATATGATATTACTTACCATTCACTGTTCATTATTGACCTGAGCATAAGCATGTAATAAAGGTCTTGCTCCCGTCACACGTTACGCGTTACGCTTCACGAGAGCAGTTATGTATTATTTATACTCATCTCAGTAATTAGAGACTTATATGAAATTAATTGTAATTTCCAGCATAAATGGAGCTATGTGTCGCAAAAAAACACAATCAAATATATTGAAATTATATAGTTTTCTGATATAATAATTTTATAATAATTTTTGTTAAAATTATAAGCCAGGTTGATAGGATTATAAAAATAAAATCGACTGCAACTTATGTGGTTTTACACATAGTCGCAATGTCGGATAAGAACCGTGAGGTTAACGTTGTATTTTATGCGGATTTTAATGGTCTGTGTAAATATAAATCAACTTATATGCAATTATGAGGTTTCTCATTGTAGATGACGAGATTACGAGCAGAAAAATTTTACAGAAAAGTCTTAAACCCTATGGTTCCTGTGACTTTGCTGTCAATGGTGCTGAAGCAATTACCTTTTTTAAGAAAGCTCTTGAAGAGGAATGTCCCTATGACTTGATCTGTATGGATATTATGATGCCCAATATAGATGGACAGCAGGCAGTAAAAGAAATCAGGAAGTTAGAAAAAGAGAAAGGTATAAAACCGAAAAAAGAAGTGAAAATCATTATGGTAACAGCCCTGGGAGACCCGAAGAATGCTGTAGAAGCTTTTTATCATGGCAAAGCCACTTCTTATCTGGTAAAACCTATAAGTGTAGAAAAACTTCTTGGAGAAGTAAAAAAATTCGGATTAATACCTGAAGCATAATTTGGTTAACAGGTATTTTATAGTGTTTATGTGCGGGGATGTTTTGAAGAAAACGTCTCTTGATTATGTACACAGTAATTTTTCAGATGCTGACAGTGCTGAATACGACACCTGATAATCTGTGAACCTGTCTCCTCCCGTCACGCGTCACGATTGTAAATATGATATGGTTATTTTTTACAAACACCGAGTAATGCCAACGATAAATACGACACCTGATAATCTTTGATTTTGTCTCCTCCCGTCACGCGTTACGCGTTACGCTTCACGATATATAAGATTCTGGTTACTAATTTATCTGTTACGGTACTAAGGGACTGTAAGAAAATAACTCTGGCAAATTATGGTTTTTTTCCTCCCGTCACGCGTTACGCGTTACGCGTCACGATTGTAAATATGATAAGGTTATTTTTTACAACCCCTAAGTGTGACTAACCGCATAATCTGAGAACTTCCTGGGCAATTCTTTCAAGTGGAAGGATCTTGTCTACGCCACCCAGTTTAATTGCTTCATTTGGCATACCAAAAACAACACATGTAGCTTCATCCTGGGCAATATTTATGGAACCGGCATCTTTCATTTCCTTCATGCCATGAGCACCGTCATCTCCCATGCCGGTCATAATAACGCCTACGGCATTTTTACCTGCATATCTTGCCGCAGAACGAAACAAAACATCTACTGAAGGACGGTGACGGCTTACCAGAGGCCCATCTTTTACTTCCACATAATAACGGGCACCGCTTCTTTTCAGAAGCGTATGGCGATTTCCGGGAGCTATAAGGGCACGTCCCCTGACTACTGTATCATTATCGGCAGCCTCTTTGACTGTTACACGACACAGGCCATCAAGACGTTTTGAAAAAGCTGCAGTAAAATGTTCAGGCATATGCTGTACAATGACTATTCCGGGTGAATCGGCAGGCAGAGCTTCCAGAAAAATTCTCAGGGCTTCTGTTCCTCCTGTAGAAGCACCCACTATGGCTACCTTTTCGGTAGTTTGAATCATAGCGCTCGATGTAGGTTTTGCTATGACTGCATCGGCAGTAAGTTTTGGCGCCACATTCTGTGTGGCAGGGGAAATCCTTCTTAATCTGGCTACTGCAGCAGCTTTGACTGCATCGCATATCTGAACTTTTGATTCTTCCAGAAATTGCTTGACTCCGAGTTTGGGCTTCTGTATTATTTCTACTGCTCCATATTCGAAAGCCTTCAGGGTGGTCTCACAGCCTTTTTCCGTGAGGCTTGAACACATAACAACAGGTATCGGATGCTGGCTCATGAGCTTGCGCAGAAATGTAATACCATCCATACGGGGCATTTCTACATCAAGAGTTATGACATCAGGTACTTCTGTATTCATTTTTTTTGCTGCCACATAGGGATCTGAAGCTGCCCCCATTACTTCTATTTGAGGATCAGAAGATAATATATCCTGAAGTGTCTGTCTGACAACGGCGGAATCGTCAACTATAAGAACTTTAATTTTATTTTTCATATTATCAATTATCTCCTTTTTTAAGTCTTTTTAATAATACTTCTCCTGTATGAGTATAGAAAAATATTTTACGTCCTCTTTTCCCTCCCGTATCGGAAACCATCAATCTCAGCTTCTCTTCTTTTATGGTATTCAGGGCTACCTGAATATTCTGCTGCCCTACTGTCAGTTTATTTTCATTTCCGTTATTGAATGAGAACATATCGGCTCCTCCGAATAATTTAACTTCAATTTCACAGGTTTTAATTCCATAATTTGATAACTGTGACACCATATAACTTATAGAATAATCAACATACTTAAAGGGTTCATTGCTGGTTTCTCTGATACATCTGTTTTTTTTATATACCGGTAGAGCTCCGTGACATATAGCTCCTATTTTTAGCCTGTTATTAAACATGGTTACAGATATACAGGAACCGAGTACTGTTGCCACTAAAGTTGGTTTTTCTGCAATATATATTTCCCCTGCTTTTAAATGAATAACAGGTAAAGTAGTTTCTAAAATATTCATTCTAATTTCCTGTAGATTGTCGGTGCCACCTGAACCAGCGGTATGCTGAGCCCATGAAGTGTTTCAGAATGGCCCATAAAGAGATATCCTCCGAAGGTAAGTTGTTTGTAAAATTTATTTAACAGTCTTTCCTGAGTTGCTCTGTCAAAATAAATTATTACATTACGACAGAATATTATTTCCATAGGTTCCTGTATGCCAAAATTACTGTCCATAAGATTGAGTCTTCGAAAGTTAATGAGAGTTCTTAATTCAGGAACAATTCTTACAAATTTTTTATTTTTATCTTTATTTTTCATCATATATTTATGTTTTAATAGAACAGGTATTCCTTCTATTTTTTCCATATCATAAATACCTTTTGCAGCCTTTTGAAGCACTTCCGTAGATATGTCGGTTGCAAGAATCGTAAAATTAAATCCGCTGTATTTTTCTCCGAATTCACTCAAAACGATTGCCATGGTATAAGGTTCTTCTCCCGTAGAACATCCTGCGCTCCAGACCCTGATTCTTCTGTGTATACCATGTACTGAAGAATTAAGTAATTCAGGCACTGCAGTCTGGGTTAAATAATCAAAATGGGCAGGTTCACGGAAAAAATCTGTTTTATTGGTAGTAATAACGTCGATCATATGAATAAGTTCAGTCTCGATTCCATGAGGGCTGAATATGTAGTCACAGTATTCACTGAATGAAGCTATAGAAAGTACTTTCAGTCTTTTCCTTATACGGGCTTCAAGCATGATCTTTTTGTTTGGCGGAAGTTTGATACCTACTTCATTGTAGATAAAATCACTCAGAATTCTGTAATTCCTCGTAGACATAGATGTTGAATATAAATCGCCTGATTGTCTTTTTGTATCTTTATCCATAAATATATTCACCTGCTAAAGAATGATATTATTATTCTACCTTATCTGATAATATTCTTCAATATCTATATGGAATTTAGTACGAGTGAAAGTTACCGGGGTGAGCATAAATAATACATATAAGCTCTCGTAACGCATGACGGGAGGAATGATTTTATGACTTGTTTCTCAGGTCAGTAAATAAAAATTTTCATGAAGGATAAATTTGTCCGATGATGAAATAATAATAAGGTCAGTATTTTTTTGTAATTTATTCTTCCCATGCTTTATGAGGGGATGAGTATTTACGGATTTATTATGAATTTTTTTAAAGGAGGGGAATAGTCAGGGATTTTTTTTAGAAAATTTCCTGATACCTGTTTATGAAAGTAATTATATGTGATCCTATCGACAAAGAATCTTTAGGTAAATTACAGGCCCATAAGGGATTGGAAGTAGATGAGAAGACCGGCCTTGCACCTGATGAACTGTTGAAAATCACAGGTGATTATCATGCTATGGTTGTAAGAAGTGCTACAAAGGTTACTGCAGATGTAATTAAAGCAGCGAAAAATCTCAAACTGGTAGTAAGAGGCGGTGTGGGTGTTGATAATATAGATGTAAAATGTGCGGAAGCAGCAGGCATCAAAGTGGCAAATACCCCCAATGCCAGTTCCATATCAGTAGCGGAAATGGCAATAGCCATGATGTTTGGACTGGCGAAAAAATTGACCTATCTTGATTCTTCAATGAAAAATGGCAAATGGGTTAAAAAGGGTTATAAAGCAATGGAACTCTGCGGGAAAACTGTCGGTATTATCGGTATGGGAAGAATAGGTCAGGAAGTGGCAAGAAGGGCTCTCGGTCTCGGCATGCATGTACATTTTCAGGATGTCAGATCTATTCTTACTTTTGATCCTACAGGTATGGGGACAGAACAGCATCCAATGAAGGTTATACTTGAAGAATCAGATTTTATAACACTTCATACTCCTTTTATAAAAGAACATGGTCCAATACTCAAAGCAGAACATTTTGAGAAAATGAAAGACGGAGTTTTTATTATAAATTGTGCCAGAGGCGGAGTCGTTGATGAAAAAGCCCTCCTGGATGCACTGAAATCAGGAAAAGTAGCAGGAGCAGGTATTGATGTGTTCGAAACAGAACCTGCCTTCAGGGAAGAATTTAAAGAACTTGAAAATGTAATTCTCACCCCCCATGTAGCTGCTTCCACAAAAGAAGGTCAGGCAAGAGTCGGCAGTGAAGTTGCAAAGATAATTATAGATTTTTATGAAGCAACCAAATAAGTGAGTAGTGAATAGTGAGTAGTGAGTAGAAGTAATCACTACTCACTTTCATTATAAATAGTTGCTTTCGAGCATTATACCCGCGTCACGCGTCACGCGTCACGATTTAAAGGAGGCTTATATATGTCCGTAGTAAAACCTTTCAGAGGTGTCAGACCTGCAAAAGGTCTGGAAGAAAAAGTGGCAGCAGTGCCATATGATGTAGTAAATTTTGAAGAAGCCAGGGAAATAGCTTCACCCAATCCCTGCAGTTTCCTTCATATAGAGAAATCCGAGATAGACCTTGATCCGGGACTTCATATGCATGACAGGAAGATCTTTGAAAAGGCAAAAGAAAATCTCAAGAAGTTTATTGCAGAAGGCACTATGATAAGAGATGAAAAGAAATGTTATTATATATACCGTCAGATTATGCCCGTAGGCGATAAACTTCATTCTCAGACAGGTCTTCTGGCAGGAGCATCTGTGAAAGAATATGAAGAAGATCTCATAAAAAAGCATGAACATACCAGGAAAGATAAAGAAGAAGAAAGAACCCTTCATGTAGATACGGCAAATGCAAATACAGGCCCTGTTTTTCTTGCCTATAAACAGAGGAAATCCATAGATGATATAGTTGAGAATATAACCGGCCAGAATCCTGATTATGATTTTACCGCTACAGACGGTATAAGACATACTCTCTGGGTCGTATCAGATGAGGTAACAATCAATAACATTGCAGAAGAATTTAAGAAGATAGATTGCCTCTACGTGGCAGACGGGCATCACCGTTCCGCTGCCGCTACAAGGGTGGCCCGGAGAAGAAAGGGAGAAAACCCGCACCATACAGGGGAAGAGGAATATAATTTCTTCCTTTCCGTTATATTCCCTGCAAATCAGCTTTATATAATGGACTATAACCGTGCCGTGAAAAACCTTGCAGGTAATACGCCTGACGGGTTTATGGAGAAAATTGCCGAAAAATTTGATATAGAAAAAATTGGAAAAGACCCTTATAAACCGGAGTCATTACATACATTCGGCATGTATCTGGAAGGTTCATGGTTTAAACTTTCTGCAAAGAAAGGCACCTATCCGGAAGAAGATCCTGTTGCCTCTCTGGATGTTGCCATATTGCAGGAAAATCTCCTGGAACCGATTTTAGGCATTAAAAACCCCAGAGAAGATAAGAATATAGATTTCATAGGTGGCATGAGGGGACTTAAAGAACTGGTGAAACTTGTAGACAGCGGTAAGTTTAAAGTAGCTTTCGCCATGTACCCCACTTCTATGGAACAGCTTATGAATGTAGCTGATCAGGGTAAAGTTATGCCACCTAAATCTACATGGTTCGAACCGAAACTCAGAAGTGGCATGGTTGTCCATCTGTTAGAAGATTAATAGTGAAAAGTGAAAAGTGAAAAAATTAGATTTTACTTACTTTTCACTTTTCACCACTCACTATTTACTAATTAATAGATTTACAAAATTAAGGACTGTAAGAAAAATAACTCTGGCAAATTATTAGAACGATTAGTATCCTCGCGTCACGCGTTGCGCGTCACGATATAAACTGTAAATATCATGTAGTTATTTCCTGAAAATTCTTGACAATGTCACATTTAATAAAATAGCAATTAGCAAATAGCTGTTAGTTTTCAGTTAATAATTAAAGCTAATCGCTAACAGCTAATAGCTAAAAACTAAAAACTAATAATTATTTTATCAAAGCAGGTAATATGACAATGTCAAGCTAATTACAATTTCCAGTAAAAGTGAAATTACCTGTCGTAAAAAACACTATCATTTTCTGCTGGTATTTTTGTAGTTTTTATTATGAAAAAATAATGATAATGCCGACAAATATATTACAGCAGTTGCTGTAAAGGACTGAAATTTTAATATAAAAAGGAGGAAATGTGATGATTGCTCTTGCTGATACTATGAAGAGTGTAGAACTGGAAGTAGTCCTTCCGGATCTCAGAAAAAAAACTAAAGGTCCCGTATCAGATTTTATTACCCACCATTACAGACACTTTAATGCAGCCTCACTTGTAGATGCTGCCAGAGGGTATGAAAAACACCTGACGGAAGGAGGTAAAATGATGATTACCCTTGCCGGAGCCATGAGCACGGCAGAACTGGGCGTATCTCTGGCAGAGATGATAAGGCAGGATAAGGTCCATATTATATCCTGCACAGGGGCAAACCTGGAAGAGGATATAATGAACCTCGTAGCTCACAGCCATTACAAAAGAGTTCCGAATTACCGGGATCTCACACCATGGGAAGAAATGGAGCTTCTCGAACAGGGATTGAACAGGGTTACCGACACATGTATACCGGAAGAAGAAGCTTTCAGGAAAATACAGAAACATATCTTCAGATTATGGAAAAACGCAGATACAAATGGTATGAGGTTTTTCCCTCATGAATATATGTACCGGATGCTTAATAGCGGCGTTTTAAAGGAATATTATGAAATAGACCCGAAAGACAGCTGGATGATTGCTGCTGCAGAAAGGAATATCCCTATTATAGTCGGAGGATGGGAAGATTCGACTATGGGAAATATCTTTGCATCCTATGTAATCAAGGGTGAATTAAAAGCAGGTACTGTAAAAAGCGGAATAGAGTATATGGTCTATCTGGCCGATTGGTACAGAAACAATTCTGCCGAAGGCGGAATCGGCTTTTTTCAGCTTGGAGGAGGTATTGCCGGAGATTTCCCGATCTGTGTCGTTCCTATGATGTATCAGGATCTTGAATGGCATGACGTGCCTTTCTGGTCCTATTTCTGCCAGATCAGTGACAGCACTACATCTTATGGCTCTTACTCGGGTGCTGTCCCGAATGAAAAAATTACCTGGGGAAAGCTTCATGCAAATACACCTAAATATATCATAGAATCTGATGCAACAATAGTTGCGCCCTTAATTTTTGCATATATATTAGGATGGTAAAGAAAATTGAAAACTTTTTTGAAAACCCTTAACCATGTGATTAAAATGAAAAATTATCAACAATTCCTCATATGTCAGAGGCCTGCTCATATTATTCGACAGGCACTACTTTTCCTCTTGCTCTAAACATTACCACTTTCTGCAAATTTTGAGAATATAATATTTCCAACCAATAAGATTTAATTAAACAGGAGTTACGCATTAGCTGCCTGTCATCCCCACGAAAGCAGGAATCCATAAGTTTTTTATGATATTTTCAGTGGATTCCCGCGTATGCGGGAATGACAAAGGTTTATTGATGTTTTTATCAAAAAATGCGTAACTCCTGATTAAAGGTTTATGCAAAAACACACTCATAATGCCTTTATAGAACAACATAAATTTTCTCTATTACATTCGAAAGGACTTACATGTTTTTTATTTTATTTTGTAAAAAATATGTAAGTTTTTTTATATAATCGCGCCGGAAACCCTCGTTCCATTGTGGTCGGGGGGATTGACTATTTATGACTTTTCTTCCATTCTTCATATTTTTTATATGTCCCCGGAGCATTCTGTTTCCAGTCACTGAAGGTAGAGGGATCATTTTTTTCCATTGCTTCCCACTGCCCCATAGTTCTTTCAAAATTCTGTGCTTTTGTTATATCTTCGCCGGTCATATTATTACCCAATATATCCTCTGTGCTTTTTCCTTTATATGTCTCCTGATCAAAAGTTACAGTTAGAGGTTTGTTTAAACCGGGATCCATATATTCTATACTGGTATTGGAATTTCCTGATATATTTACGTCTCCTACCCATCCGTCATTCCCTTTGCCAATACCCTGGAGGGCACCTGTAACTACAGCATAATTCGGCCCTTTATTCGGTTTGTCTGAACTATAGTTTGTAGGCCATGTATCCACATGGAGTCCGTCTACGGTGGTAGTCCAGTGTTTGCCTCCTGTTCGTGACGTTCCGCCTTCATTGAGGTGAAATTTAATATCAGAACCGCCGGCAAATCCTCCTTTTGCGCGAAGCATATTTACTGCTTCTGCCATACCGTCTATGTTTACTCCTCCGTCACCCTGGCCGTGAACCTTTTGAGTAATCTCATACATTACTTTTTGAAGCTGCTCCGTATCTTTTACACTTATTTTCCCTGATGCTAAATGTTTGAGAGCTTCATCCTGTTCCGGTGTAAGTTTTTTACCTTTATTCAGATCTCCATAGACACTTCTTATGGCTGCGGCATTTTTCTGTGCCGCCTCGGGAGTTTTACCGCTGTCGATTACCATGGCACCTGCAAGGGAAGCACCTCCGCACATACCTTCTCCGTCTTTCCCGTTTGTTTTATTTACCTGAGGAGTATTTCTTAAAAGTTCTGTCCGTCTTGCCTTTGCTTCAGGAGAATTTCCCTGTATATCGACAGGTTTATTTCTGTCCATCGGTGCACTTTCTCTTTCGGCAGTAACTCCTTCTGTTTTCAGTTGAAGGGAATATTCCCGATCTGTACCGGAAGTTTGAGACCCTGTTATTTCCTGCGACAGGCTGGACTGAAGTCCTACGAACTCCTTTGACCCTGCAGGATCACTGGACGGTTTTGCAATTTTATTATCTGCGGAAAAAGAATCATTTACCGGCGTTTGAGGGCTTTCAACCGGTTTCTGCTGTACAGGAGCCTGGTCAGTCTTTTTTTCTCCTGCTTCTTTATTCTGGCCGGGGCTTACGTACTGGTTTATTTTAGAAGTTATTGTACCTATCATGTTAACCTGTCTCCCTTATTATAAATTTAACGCATACCGATATATATATCACGAAAAATAAAAAAAAGTAAAGAGATAATGTAAAATATTACAGATATTAAAAGGCTGATCAATAATTTCAGCCTTTTAATTTTTAAAATACTTGTAATTCTCATCAGGGTATTATATAATTTTTTGTATTTTTACATAACAGAGGGATGTTTATGAAAAATTTTTTATATTTTATATCTTTTACCGGTATTTTGTTTTTCTTTACCATTGTTTATACTTATGCAGGCACAGGAGAGGGCGCCGCAGAAATTCTTAAGGAAATAAACCTGTTAAAAGGTAAACTTTCCTCTATGGATATATATACGGAAACATCGGAAAAAGGTTACCTGCAGATAGAAAAAAAATATAAAGACGGAAAAAATATTATAGTAAAAACCCTGTTTGATAAAAATGGAAATGTGTTGTGCTGCGATGAATATATAACTTTTCAGGATAAATTAATATGGGAACATAAAGAAACAGGTTCTGTTCATTTCATTATAACTGCAGGGAAAAATGGAATGGTAAAGAGGGAAGATGTTGCTTTCGCTCCTGTTTCGACCTGTACACCCCCGCCTTATGTTCCCCGGACTGTAACTCCGACACAGCATGTGAAACCTTCTGTGACACCGGCTCTCTCTATTTCTCCTGCTCCATCTCCAACGCCATGTGTCAAGCTTAAATTGAAGGAAAAAATAATATTTGTATCCGATTTTGACGGTATTATGAATATATATACCATTAACCCCGATGGCTCAAATCTTTATAAAATAACAAAAGAAAGATATGAGAAAGCTTTCCCGTCGATTTCTCCCGATGGATTGAAAATAATATATTCAGGCAATAAGGATGGGACTTGGAATATTTATACAGTAAATACTGACGGTACCGGTGAAAAAAGACTGACGAACAGTGGTAGCAACGATATTATGCCATGTTTTATAGATAAGAATAATATTATATTTCAATCATTCAGAGAAGGAAAGCCTGCTATATACAGAATGGCTCTTGATACGAAAGAAGTTTCTCTTCTTACGAATGATTTTATTCTATCTATTCACCCTGTTCTCTACCCCGATAGAAAGAAAATTCTCTTTGCAGGAGAAAAGAATGGTAAAACCGAGTTATATAGTATGGACATAGATGGAAAAAATCTTAAAGAATTAACTCATAGCAGGTTTGAAAAATCTTTTCCTTCTATATCTTCTGACGGTAAAAAGATTGCTTTCAGCGGGAACAGTGAAGGCAGATGGAGTATATATATCATTGACGGAGGGAAGCAGAGAAAAATTAACACAGGTTTTAAAGATAGCATCTATCCGTCCTGGACCTGTGACGGTAAACATATAGTTTTTCAGGCTCTCGAAAAAGGAAATACAGGTTTATTCAAAATAAATCTGTCAGGAGAGAAGTCTGTAAAATTAACGGATAATAAGAGTAATAATATTCAGGCAAGATGTCAATTTATAATGGTGAAATGACGCGTAATTGTTTACACGTCACTTCACGGCTGTTTACCACTCAAGATATTCTGATTTGCCTGTCAGTTTATCGAGTCCATCTTTTATAATAATGTTTTTATTCTTTTCTCTCTCTGAAATAAGCTCTGTTTATGATATTATATACACGAAGAAGGTAATAAAATATTGCAGTAATTTTTAATATTTCTTAAAGAAGATGGCTTTTAACTTTGTAAAAGCTGTTTTCTTGTAGCCCAGTTTTGCCAGGGTCTCATCGGCACTTCTGCAGATTTCCTGATCTTTCTCTGTTAAGAAGTCACACAAGTGTTTTATAGCTTTTGTATCTCCCATGTCTCCAAGGGCTTTTATGGCGCTTATTTTTATTCTGGTATTACTATCTCTTAAAGTTCCGATAAGTAAATCGACTGTTGAAGATTCTTTATATGCTTCTTCTGTTAAAATAGAAATTATATTTATCTTGAGATCAATATCTGAAGTTTTATCAAATATTTTATAAAGAATTTTTACTATTTTCTTATCACCCCTGGGTGAAAGGATCTGAATTATGGCAGGCCACAGAGATGGGTCGCAAGAATCGGTATATTCTATTAATGGATCTATTATTCTGGGATCGTTAAACTTTCCGAGTGATGTAAGAGCAGCACTGCAGACAAACTTATCCTTGTCTTTGAGGGCCTTTATCAACAGATCTATAGCTCTCTCATCCATAAGTTCTCCCAGAATTGATGCACAGCTTTCTCTTATGGCAGGGTCTTCATCTTTTTCCAGGGCTTCCATAAGTATATATAAGGCTCTTTTATCTCCGGCTTTCCCCAGGGTAAGAGCAGCCTGAGTCCTTACTGTTCTGTTCTGGTCTTTAAGAGCATCTACCAGTAATTCCACTACTTTATCTCCGTCTGAAGGTTTCAGATTGGATATGGCAAGATAACGTTTATTATAATCTTCATGTTCTCTGGCTATATGAATATACATATCTGTTTTATCTGTAATCTGATCCTCATAAGGTTCTTTTTTCTCTTTCTCTTCCGGCGGTTTCTGAGGTGAAGTTCTGGCAGGAGCAGGACTGGAAAGAGAAGGTGCAAAAGGATCTTCTTCATCTTCACTGAATGAAAGTTCTATAGCAGGTAAATGAAGACCTATAACCTCCTGGTCTTCAGGAGGAGGGTTATCGTCATCACTTTCTACAGGTTCTTCCTTTACCGGCATAATTTTAGCAGTACTCTTTTTACCAGAGAGTTCAGATGAAAGCTCCTCATACGTACGGACTTTCTCCTGATTGGCTCTTTTTCTATATATTTCTACAAGTTTATCATAAAAGCTTATAGCTTCTTTCTTATTTTCCTTTACAGAGTCCATTTCCACAAGAAACTCGTATGGTTCGGGCGCATTGGGATCTATTTTAATTACCTTCCTGTAGGCTATAATAGCAGAAGCCTGATCGCCTTTTCTGGAAAGTGTCTCTCCCAGTTTAATAAGAGCTGTTACATTTGAAATTTCACGTTTTAAAACGTCTCTATAATATTTTTCTGCATGATCAAAGGAACCCTGTTTGAAATGCATATCTCCCATTATACGATAGGCATCAACATCATTCGGGGCTATACGTACAAGATTTTTGATTATATTTTTAACTTCTTCATATTTTTCAACAGATATATATTCTTCTGCCAGGTCTTTGAATTGCTGAATTGCTTCTTTAATTTTACCTAGTTTCACATCCATTTCGGCCAGTTCCTGGCGAAGACCGAGATTCCCCAGCCGATTACCACATTCATTACAGAAGGGTTGAAGGATAGAATTCTGGTGTTTACATTTAAGACAAGTTATCATTGTACTTAACATCACCTCTTAACCAGTAAGTTATTCTACATTATACTATATTTCTATACTGGAATCAAATCTTTTCAAGAAAAGGTGAAGAAAATTTATCCATTAAGATTTATCAAATTTTATAAAACGTTGCCGGGAACCCCGGTACCCTTGCAGACGGGTTCATTGACTCTTCTGCCTTCCAGAAATTTTTTTCCGCCGTGATAGTCAGAAAGAGATTGCTTTTCTACAGGGCCGTCAATGGTAGACCTGTGTATGAAATCTCCGTTACCGCAGTAAATTCCTACATGGGTTATAGTCCCGTCCGGCCACTCACCATAAGTATTCTTAAAGAAAACTAAATCCCCGGGCATAAGATCCGGGACTCTGTTGATTTTTATACCAATATCATCTCCTGCAAGGGAGTTTGCATAGCTTTCATCGGTAGGAAAATAATTATCGGAAGGTTTTTCTGTAACCCCCGGTTCTATACCGGAAAGAGAAAAAACCTTTCTTACAAACCAGGCACACTGCTCATTTTGACCCGGATTAAATTCCCTTCCCACCCACTCGAGAGCAACAGACAGAATCTTTGAAGAAAGAGATTTTTCAGACATAATTACTCCTTTAAAGGTTTATATGAGAATCGTGACGCGTTACGGGAGGAACAAATTCTCAGATTTCGTTGTGACCGACCCGGTCATGTTTGTTACAGGTTATTTATTATGTAAAATTACAGAGTGCCGGTCACCCTTTACCGCTTATTGCTCACCGATTATTATATGCTTTTTATAATAGTAATACAATAAGCAGGATTTAATTTTTTCAAAGTTGAATATTTATATATTCAATCCATAAATATTCCTGCCGTGACGGGTCAGTTAGGAATGGCAGTTAAATAAATGTCTCAAATATATTAATCGTGACGCGTAACGCGTAACGCGTGACGCGAGGAAAGAGACAATTAATAAATTTTCATTCCTTATTATTATGGAAATTTAAGTGACTATAATTATGGTATAAACTTATGAACCAGTCATTTTCAACATTGCCTCTCATCATAACTGTTATTTTATGTCTGGTTATTTCGACAGTAATAGTATATTACTTTGATGCAACAGGTAATCCCATATGGGATAAACCGGCATTAATACCTGCCGTCATAGTTATACCCCTGATTTTAGTCGGATGGCTTCCTCTGGGATTTTATTCCCTTTATCTCTATAAAAAAGAACGACCTGTTATTGCTACTGTTTTATCTGCAGTCACTGTTTTATGGATAATAGCCATCATTGTAGCTATCGGAGGAATAATAAGGTTTTTGATAGGAGTGTCAAATAAATTTCTGGGATTTTAAATATTTTTTGTGTCATAAAACAGGGTTCCTGTGTTTTGTTTACCGTAGAATAAAGCTTTGACGTAGATTTACACACCGTTTACTACGCATGTGATTACAAAATTCTTAATGAAGGTGAATCTCATATGTTTTTATTTTCAGAAGAACGTGACCAGAATAACAGAGCTGTATATAAACTAACAGGATATGAAGGGCCTTTAAAGGGTAGCAATTTTTTGCTCTCCTCATCGTCTAACGGTATAGGGAGAAATAAAAGCAACGATATAATCGTAAATGATGCAAAAGTATCACGTCATCATGCCACTTTAGATTTAATTGAAGGATTATTATATATTACTGATTTGAACAGTACTGCAGGTACATATGTTAACGGTAAACGTATAACCAGAGCGATCCTGAACCATGGAGACAGAATTCAGTTTTATCTCACAGGTGAAGATGATAAAAAAATATGTGAGAAAAAAACTGAAATCAGTGAAACTCATATTGTTGACAGAAAAGTATCTGTCAGTATGTCGGCAAATATAAGAGATTTTCTGAGCCAGGATAAAACCAGATGGCTGTCAACACTTAAACTTTCAGACAGAGAAGAACATCTGAGAGATAAGAAAAAACTGGAGATTCTACTTTCAGTCGGTACTGCTCTGAGCAAACCGGAAAGGATAGAAGTGAAGATTGAAAAAATACTTTCTGTTTTATTTGAAATAATGGATCTTGACAGGGCAGCCATATGGATACTGGACAGGGATATTACAGGTAATGCCATAAGAACAGCACATCTGGATCCGGTTTTTAAATATAAAATTTTCAGAAAGCGTTATGATCTTCAGGGAGAAGAAGAACCGGTATTTAGTATGAGTATAATAAACAAGGTATTACTTGAAGAAGAGGGATTGCTGGTTAAAGATGCTCTTAAAGACGAACAGTTTAAAAGTGCCATGAGCGTAAAGGTTCATGGTATAAGAACATGTGTCTGTGTTCCTCTTAAAACACAGGATAATCTTTTAGGTGTTTTATATGCAGATGCTCAGAGACCTGTTGACAGATTTACAGATGAAGATTTGAAATTCGTTACTGCCTTCAGTGCACAGGCTGCAGTAGCAGTGGAAAATTCCCTTCTCCATCAAAAAATAGAAGATGATGCAAAGGTAAGAAGCCGTTTTGAAAGATTTTTCTCTCCCAATACCATTGATACGCTTATTAAAGAACCGGAATATGTGGGAAAGGGAGGAGAAGAAATGTGTGTAACAATTCTTTTCAGTGACATAAGAAATTACACGGAACTTTCAGGGAAAAAAAATCCTGTAGATGTAGCCAATATGCTCAACGAATATTTTCCGCCTATGGTGAAAATAGTATTTAATAAAGACGGAACCCTTGAAAAATATATAGGAGATGCCCTTATGGCCATATGGGGCGCACCGGTGCCGCGAGAAGATCATGCCCTTATGTCTGTCCTTGCGGCAATAGACATGCAAAAAGCAGTAAGGGAACTTAATGACAGGTGGAGAAAAACCGGTAAAATCACAATAGATATAGGAATTGGAATAAATACAGGCATGTCTTTTGTGGGAAATATAGGTGATGATGAATATCTTCAATATGCTGCCATAGGAGATTCTACAAATCTGTCTGCCAGGCTGTGCTCCTGTGCTGCTCCCGGAGAAATTCTGGTCTCGGAATATACGTACAATATATTGAAGAATTCACAGATAAGATTTCAGGAGCTGGAAAGCATACCACTCAAGGGCTATGCCGGAAGGATCAGGAGATTTAAAGTTATTTTTTAGAGTTTAATTTAAAGGTTTAGATAAAATTTAAACAGGAGTTACGCATTTTGTCATTGCGAGGAGCGGAGCGACGAAGCAATCCCAACAATTTCTGTTGTAATAATGGGATTGCTTCGCTTCGCTCGCAATGACTGATTCTTCTGTATTTTTTGCGTAAGTCCTGTTTAAATAGATGCAGTTTATCTAAATAATTTATCAATTCCCTGGCTTTGCCTGCCCGGCGCTCTTTCGAAAAAATCTAAACTGGAATATCTGTTAGAGCTTATACTATTTAGCTTTAACCATAGTGCTTTGCCTGTGGCTCAGGAGCACCGGGCAAAGCACTATGGTTGATAGCCATATGGTATCAGTGTAATTCTTCCCATGTATTGACTACTATTTTTGTCTTTATTTCAGACGAAGCAAGAAGTTTTTCATAATTCCTGGAATGAATTATAGTAAAATCTCCTTTGTCCTTTGGACTGACCAGTTTTACTTTTATATTTCCGGAATCAGGATTAACCGGTCCCGTTCCGTCCAGATTATTCGGATCTGTAACGACAAGAGCTCCTGTTATGAGTATATCGGGGGAATATATGTCGCCGGAAACCTGCTGAACAGGAACAGGTGTTGCTGAAGCATTGCCTCCGAGAGATTGTTCGTATTTTACCAGTGTATTATACATATAATTATTCAAAGCACTTCCGTTTGGAAAATAACCGTTGTCAATTATCCAACTGCCTGTACTCCAGTGGTTTTCATGTAAATTTACCTGTATTCCGTTACCTATAGTAGTACCGTTCACAGGGTCAACATCAAACCAGTCGTTCATAGTATCCCATGAACATAATTTGTTATCAACATAAACATGAATATGTTTTGCTCCTGAAAAAGTGTAAGTTCCGTCTCCGTTAACAGTAAGGGTCGCAGATGTTTTTGTCGGTATTCCGGATTTATCATATCCGCCACCGCTGGATGGTATAGTTGTATCTCCGTCAGGGACAAACATTACAGGCCAGCTCCCGAAACCGGGCATGGACAGTCCTGTCTGCGGTATGGTAATAGTAGTCGGGGTTGCAGAAGGTGCAGGAGGGGCTACATTGTTATAGGCCTGTTCCACCCAGTCACCAGGCCATTGAGAGCCTGCAGGCAGAGCTGTGGAAGGATTGGATGCCAGAGAATATGAATCGGAAGCATTGGGATCAAGGACTGTGGCATTTAAATTACCGTGAGTTAATACTGCACCGGTAAGATTTAAGTTTATATTACTTAACCTGCTTGCAGGAAGGCTTATATTTATATCTCCCTCGCTTAATAATTCTGTACCTGTTTCTTCACTTGCCACCAGATCTGTTTGCATTATAAATTTTGTGCTCCCTGTATTATATATGGAACCATTTCCCTGCAGTCTCCCGAAAACCATGAAACTGTCGGCGTTTTTGCTGCTTCCGTTTATATAGAGTGTGGGATAACCACTGGCAGTTTTCTCAAGCCTTAATCCTGCAGTGCCATAATGGTTATCTTTCATGGGGAATTCGAATCTTACATCATTACTGAAATAGACATCCTGTGTGAAAACAAGTTCTCCTGTAGCCTGATCTATTGAAGTTCCCGGAATGGTTACAGTATTACCGTTTACGTCCAATAATTCAAACTGTCCACCTGTCTGCTTCTGAGTAATCCTGTAAGTACCGCCCGGAGTCGTGTTAACACCTGCGTGGTCTTGGACAAGTTTTTTTATATCAATATCAGGTATTGGTTTGGGTTCAACATGGTCTCTTAACTGCGTCCCGCTGTTTACATCATAATAAGCCGGGTCTATCTCTATACCGCTGCAGCCGCTTATTACACCGCCGAAAGCCTTTACGAATGTAGTGCCACCTGCTTTTATTGACGGTATACCGGGATTAACAGGATCTTTGAAATTTGAATGAAAAGAACCTCCTTCATTGGTATCTTTCGATGACGGAGCACGCTTTATTATAAAATTCGCTGCATCTATATCTGTTTGTCCGCTGCATCTGCCACCTTCGTTTATATTGGCACGTCCCAGTGTTACTCTTATTCTTCTTACCGTAGAGCCTGCCTGGCCTGTAACTATTAAGTCTACGGAATCCGGAGGCACTGTGGCACCTCTGTATCCATTCGGGTCAGCTCCGTCCAGTTCCAGATTATTTATGGAATAATAATCTGTTACGGTTGTGCCTGGCTTGAAGTATATGGTAAATTTACCGTTACATGTGTCGCCTGTCACACCTGCCGGCTTCCAGCTGGAAGCGTGCTGTAATTCATATATGGCATAAGCCACTCCTGATTCTGCCGCCATAAGGGCCGATACCCTGTTGTTGTAATTCAATGTATAGAGGAGATTGTTTGAATTTACTGTTATGAGAGCTACAGTTAACATTACCAGTATAACCATCATCAATAATATGGTAATAAGAGCCATACCACTGTGATATTTTTTCTGTTTCATATTACTTCCTCCTTTATTTGACCGGGGGATGAGAGATTTTTTTATTTAGCTGTCGTATTTCAGGTAAAACCTCCTTTAATGCAATTCTTCCCATGTATTAACTACCAGTTTTGTTCTTATTTCTGGTGAAGCAAGGAGTTTCTCGTAATTTCTGGAATGAACGATTGTAAAATCTCCTTTGTTCTGCGGCCCTT
This sequence comes from Vulcanimicrobiota bacterium, assembly GCA_040217695.1. GTDB lineage: Bacteria > Vulcanimicrobiota > SpSt-956 > SpSt-956 > JAKJGF01 > CALARM01. Next base: position 62,028 of record JBEHWO010000003.1, read on the forward strand.
TAAGATCTACATTTATATTTCCTGCATTAATATTGTGCAGACCTGTACCATCCAGGTTATTCGGATCTGTAACAATAAGAGCGCCTGTTATTTTCACATCGGGAGCATATAATTCTTTACCTGTGAGATCGATATTTGAAGAAGAACCTCCGAACATCTCATTGATGGCATCACACATATACGGATAGAGTACATTTCTTGCAGACGTAGAACTGTAATTAACACCATCTATATAAACATCGGAATTGGATGGATACCAGGATGCAGGATAGGAACCGTACTGAAAATTACATGGTGTATAGAAATCAAGGTCATTATTACCCGTTGTAACAAGAGAGCCATTCTTGTAAAAATTTATTTCTACGCCTGCTGCATCGCCTGCCATAGAAAAAGAACCGTCTCCGTTGGCTTTCAATGTTACATTGCTGTTTCCCATAGTTTTTGCATTCGCATAAATACTGGTTCCCGGGAAAATTTTCATACACCAGCTGGCAGTATCAGAAGGATTTAACGGAGGAGGTCCTGATAGAGGTATTTCAATGGCTCCTGTAATCTCCTCTGTCCCTGAACCGTAAACATTGGTGTTATAAGACTTTTCCACCCAGTCATTGGGCCATTTATCGCCGGTCATTGCTACGGAAGGATTGTCTGTAGCATTGGGATCAAGCACTGTGGCATTCAGATTGCCATGAGTGAGAACGGCACCTGTCAGGCTCAGGTTTATAGGGCTTATTCTGCTTGCAGGAAGACTTATATTTATATCTCCTTCGCTCAATAATTCTGTACCTGTTTCTTCACTTGCCACAAGATCTGTTTCCATAATAAATTTTGTACTGCCTGTATTATATATGGAGCCGTTCCCTTCTACCTTCCCCATTACCCAGAAACTGTTCGTATCCGTATTGCTCCCGTTTACATACAGTGACGGATAGACACCGCCTGTTTTCTCAAGTCTCACTCCTGCAGTGGCATATCTGGCATCCTTCATGGGAAATTCAAATTTTACATCACTGTTGAAATAGACATCTTTTGTGAATACAAGCTGTCCTGTATCCTGATCTATATAGGTATATGGTATGGTTACAGGGACGCCGCTTTCGTTCATCAGTTGAAATTGACCTCCTTTGGTGGTCTGTGTAAGTCTGTATGTGCCGCCTGAAACAGGATTTTTCCCTGATTTGGATAATACCAGTTCCTTTATATCCACATCAGGTATCGGTTTGGGCTCAACCTTCGGCCTTAACTGTGTGCCCATCGTGTTAACATCACTGTCCCTTATGTCTATCCCTCCGCAGGCACTTACAACTCCTCCATAGGCATTTACCTGTGTACTTCCTTTTAACATATCATAGGCTGATATGGATGTTTCATTCGGATCTGAAGGGTTTCTGTAATTGGAATGAAAGGAACCTCCCTGACTGGTATCTTTTGCTGTTGTGGCACGCTGTATAACAAATTTATCTGCATATACATTGGCTGTACCGCTGCATCTGCCTCCTTCGCTTATATTGGCACGGCCAAGTAATACTCTTATTCTTCTTACTGTAGAACCGGTCTGACCTGTAACTATTAAATTTACTGTATGGGGAGGAACACCGTTCGGTTCGTTATAGCCGCTGACAAGACCTTCACCGTTTAGATTGTTTACGGAATAATAATCTGTTACTGTTGTACCTGGCTTGAAGTATATTCTGAAATTGCCGTTACTGCATTTTTTACTGATTTCCGCAGGACACCAGTTTGGATCGCTCTGTAATTCATATATGGCATAGGCCACTCCTGACTCGGCTGCCATAAGAGCTGATACCCTGCTGTTATAATTCAATGTGTATAAGAGATTATTTGAATTTATCGTTATAAGAGTCACTGTTAACATAACCAGTATGACCATCATCAGCAATATGGTAATGAGAGCCATACCATTATGGTCTTTATTATGTTTCATAGTGATACCTCCTTTATTAATCCTGACTGTTTCTTGGCATAACAGAGGCTTTTAATGTTACACTTTCCTGTCCTGCATTATCGGAAAAATCTTTATCGTAGGCCAGTCTTGTTTCGGAAAATTTTTTCCATGTAACAATGGAGAGATCTACTATATATTTGTTGGGATTGACGGCTATATCCAGATTATAAATATTTCTGGCAACAGTCCTCAGCTCTTCGCCTGAAGAGGGGGAAGGAGGTGTGTCTGTAAGGTATAAAGACATTTTTGTAATATCAATCTGTTTCGGTGTCGTTCTGTCTTCATGAGGTATATATCTTCTCAAAAGTCTTTTTGCAGGTTTACTGGCATCAGAAGGAGATGTATAATACAATACGTATCCCTTCCATACAATTGCAGCATTTTCTTTTTCCACATCGCCTGTAGAAGAGTTCACTGCAGTTTCAAAAACTACATAACTTACAGGAGGAGTATTATTATGTGTAAGAGTTGTAATATCCGTAGCGGTGAGTTCACTCAATATCCTGCCCATAGCTACTTCTGCCTGATTTTGAACATCACCCTTTGTCTCAACGAGTTTCCAGTTTTTTAATCCGTAGCTGAATACGGCAAAAGCACAGGCAAGAAATATGCTGAAAATCAAAATAGCCATAACAAGTTCTAATACGGTATGACCCCGGTGTTGCTTATTCATAATAACATTCCTCTCGAGCCTTATTAATTGCTCTTATTTTGCTTTATATAATTCGAGAGTAACAAAATTTTTGCCGCTATTTTCACCTGCAATTTGATCCCATGAGACTGTAACTGTTATACTTACTAAATTACCTGTACCGCTTACGTCTTTTGCCTGTATCCTGTAATAATAAATAACTCCGTCTACATCCTCTTTCAGAGGAGCAGGAGGTACAGGGAAGGCAGGAAAATAATGCCCCGGTGTTCCTGTTGCTGTATTACCTTTAGAACCGTCTAAATCTACCGGGAGAGAAGTGGGAATATCAGAAAAACCCATAAGTTTTATATATTCCAGTTGTTTCTGGGCAAGGTTTGTAGCAACAACAAGTTTTTCACTTTTTTTCGTTGAAACCAGTATGCCTGTGAAAATACCTGTTACACTGACTATAATAATTGACAGTATGAGGACTCCCCAGATAACTTCTATTAAACTGAATGCTTTTTTTATGTTATTTTTCATAGTAATTCACAAATAATGTATTTTATTCTGCTGTTCTGCTACAATTGTAACATAAAAAGGTGATCCAGTCAATGTTTTTGGTAAACTAATGGTGTAAGATAGTTAACAAATTTTATTTATATTTAACTTTAAAAATATGTAATGTTCAGTCTCTTCCCATGCCTCTGCCAGGGCCGCCGGGACCTCCGCCTGGAGGGCCTCCGGTGCCCGGTGTTTGATTTGCTCCTTTAATTTCCGGAAGTTTGACTTCATCATTTTCTTTCAGTCCTGTTACTATCTCTATCATGACATTATTTTTAAGGCCTGTAGTAACTTCAGAATCAGTAAAAGTATTTTTACCCGTAACGAGGGTTACATATTTTTTCCCCTTTTTTTCCCATACTGCTTCAAGAGGAACTTGAAGGACAGAGTCTTTTTTTGCTACATAGATATCCGCATCGACAGACATGCCGGGGTAGAGTATTTCGTAACGCTTCTTTCCCTGTGGTAAATCCTGGTTTTTAATCCTGTCCAGTAATATTTTAATTCTTATTTTAAAAGTCGGTATCTGTTCAACCTGTGAAGCCTGAGGTGTTATATGTGTTATAATCCCTGGGATTTTCAGATCCTGATAGGCTGCAGCCATTATGGTCACTGGAAGATGGAGTTTGATTTTTCCTATGTCTGATTCGTCAATAGTTGTTTCTGCATAAATCTCACCGAGATCTGCAATAGTCATTAACGTTGTTCCTGCGGCACTGGACATAGTCTGAGATGCAACTACATCTCCTACTTCAACTGCTCTGCTGATGATCAGAGCATTAACCGGCGAGAGTATTTTTGTTTTGGACAGTTGATCTTTGGACTGCTCTTTGGAAGCTTTTGATTTATCCAGGAGGGCTCCTGTAGAGGCAAGATCGTTTTCCTTCATGCTTACCTGAAGCCCCTCTGCTCTGGCCTGTTCCAGATTTATCCTTGCTGTATTCAGATCTGTTTCTGCTATATGGAGGGCTCTCTCTTTAACGGCAATATCCTGTTTCCCTTTTGTTATCTGATATTTTAGATTTTTCTCAGCCTGTTCAACCTGTGCCTGACTTATTTCTATATCTTCAGGTCTGTTTCCTTCAACAGCCATATCATAGGCTACCTGTGCAGCTTCATATTGAGATTTTGCAACAATGTATGTTTTCTCGGCATCATCAACAGTTTTCTGTGCAACAAACTCATTTTTATAAAGCTCTTTCTGTCGTTCATAATCTTTTCCGGCATTTTCCATAGTAACTTCTGCCTGTTCTACCTGTTCAAGTTTTGCCGCTATTTCCTGTTTTCTCGAACCTGCCCGGGTTTTCTCAAGCTGTTTTTTTGCCACTTCAAGGGAAGAAGTAGCCTGTTCTATTGCTGATTTTGTGATTTCTTTTTGTTCCGTCAATTCTTCCATGGCATTTTTATAAACGAGTTCTGCTCTGGTAAGCTGTTCTTTCTTTCCTGCTATCGTAAGCTCATTGTTTTTTTTCTGAAATTCTACGGATGTTTCTGCCTGTTTAAGCTTCGAAAGATTGTTTCTGTAATCTGCATCTGTCTGAAGGTCTGATTGCTTTAACTGAGTATCATCAATAATTGCCAGTAAATCCCCCTGTTCAACAGTTTCTCCTTCTTCGTGAGGTAGTTTTATGACCTTCCCTCCTATTTCTGATTTTATATCTATCTGTACTATTGCTTTAACCACTCCTGTAGCAGTTATAATAACTTCCATATTATCTTTCATAACCTTAACAGAGCTGTAATCTTTCTTTTTTTCTGCTTTTTTCTGTTTTGTTTTATAGATATAAAAACCGGCTGAGCATATTATAACCAGTATAATAAATATAATAAATATTTTAGATTTTTTCATAAAAAACTTTCTCCTGTAGCTTTTTCAAAGGAATATGCTATATTTTTTACCGTCCAGAATATCATTTGATAGCTGGAATTTATGAATAATTATGACTGAAAAAGGCAAAAAAAGCAAGTGGGAATTTTGAAAAAATGAAAATCAGTAAAAACAGACAACCCTGTGTATTCGCCCGGTACACGGCGAAAATACGCATCACGCTTATAATAAACTTTCTCCTATAGCTTTTTTAAATGTGAAAAGTGCTATCTGATAATTATATCTGGCAACAATTAAGTCAGTCATGGATCTGTTGAATGTTACCTGTGCGTCCAGGAGTTCCTGAAATGGAGAAACTCCTGCTTTATATCTTCCTTCTGCTACCTGAAGATTTTTATTTGCTTCTTCTACCTGCTGTGTTGTCAATTCTATCTTTGCAAAAGCTGTTTCAAGATTATAATAGGATGTTTCCACTTCAAGACTTATAGATTTTTCCGTATCCAGTTTGCCTGCTTCCAGACTGGTTTTATTTGCTTTCGCCGCATCTATTTTTGACGAACTGCTGAACCCATCAAAGAGGGGAAGGGTAAAATTTGCCTGCACTGTATAATAATTATTAGGACGGGCAGGGTCTCTGGCTGCATCCAGGTTTAATCCCACGTCTACAGTAAGCTGTGGCATTACACTGATAGTAAGAAGGTCAATCTGTACTGCCTGTGCCTTAATCTGTGCCAGCATTTCTTTTAGCTCGGGTCTTTTCTCCATGGCATTACTTATTGCCTCCTGCAGTTCAGGTTTACAGGTCAATTCAAAACTTTCTTCCACTACCTCTGCTTCTATATCTCTTTTTAAGCCTATTAAACTTTTCAGATTGGCCATTTTGATCCTGAGATTATTCCGGGCATCCAGAAGATTAACCTTTGCCTCTGTGCAATTTACCTGGGCAGAATAGGTGTCGGCTTTAGGAGCTATACCTGCTTTATAATTTGCCTCTGTTTGCTCAAGGTGGTTTATTGACTGCTGGACAAGGGTTTCATTCAATTTTACAAGATTTGCCGCAGAAATGACATTAAAATAATACTGGGTTACATTCAAAGAAAGGTTGTTCGACGATTCCTGAAGGGCATATTCGGCATTCTCAAGCTGGGCATCACTGTATTTATAATTATTCCATGTTTTGAAACTATCAAAAATACGCTGTGACAGGGTGAAATTGGTGTAAGAACTCTGACTGTCAGGTGTGGAGTCCACGGTGCCTCCGCTTCCTGATATGGAAGTTGTGGTGGCATTCGTTCTGTTGTATTGAGAATTCATTTTTATAACAGGATAAAAGCCTGATAAAGCCTGTCTTCTGTTTGCCTTTGCAACATCTATGCTTGCTCTGGCCTTAATTATAGAGGGATTTGTATCGAGTGCCATATTAATACAATCGGAAAGATTCAGTTTCAATACCTCTTTACCGGAACATGGAAGGAAAGTGCATATAAGAAAAATTATAACAGGAAAAAAAAACCTGTATATTATTGTTTTGTCTGTTAATCTGTTTATATATTTTTTCATAAATTTATCCATTCATGAATTCAGGGGTTTTAGATAAAACCCCCCTCTTTTGTGTATTATATTTCGATATAAAATTTTAAAACCTTTTCGAATTATAAAGTAAAGGTATTACAGAAGTTTTACCTTTTTGTAAAAAATTGTAAAGCTCTCTTTTTTTTGATCTTACTCATATCTCAGAGCATCTATCGGATCAAGAGATGCGGCTTTCCTTGCAGGATAAAGGCCGAAAAATATGCCGACAAGAGCGGAAAAAGAGAAAGAAAGTATGATGGAATTTATAGATATAAAGGTTTTACTCAACATTTTCAGGGCACTGCTTGCAGCTATATAGGTATAGACATTGGATAATCCCAGCCCGAGCAGGATACCTATAATACCTCCTGTTATACCAAGTACAAGAGCCTCTATGAGAAATTGAAATAATATATCATTTTTCCTTGCTCCTATAGCTTTACGAAGTCCTATCTCTCTTGTACGTTCCGTAACAGATACAAGCATTATGTTCATAATACCTATGCCTCCTACAAGAAGAGAAACAAAAGCTATGCCGGCAAGCATAAAGGTCAATGCACCTGTAGTAGCCGAAGCTCTTGCCAGAATATCTTCCTGGCTGTTTATGTTAAGGTTGTTCGGATCATTGTTATGAAGAGGAACAAGGAGTCTTTTTACCTCATTAACCGTATCCTGAACCTGTTCGGCAGAAGGTGCTTCAACATAAATGACACTTATATATTTTGTATTAAAAAGTCTGTACAGTACCGTATTCATAGGTACTACAACCTGCCTGTCATTATCTTCTCCGAAGGTTTTGCCTTTTGACTGTAAAACTCCTATTACGGTAAGTCGTAAACCTCCTTTGAGAACAGTTTTATTATTGGTTGTACTGGAACTGGCGCTTAGTTTTACCAGTTTTCCTATAGGATTTTCTCCTTCTTCAAATAACTGTTCTGCCACATATGACCCTATTACACATACCGGTGCTCTTGAGGTAAGTTCTTCATCTGAAAAATATCTGCCTTTATCAAGAGGAAAATTCCTTACATAGAAATAATCTGTTGTAGTTCCAATCATGGTGGCAGTAAGATTATTGGAACGATAACGGGCCACAGCATTACGGGAAATCTGAGGGGCCACTCCTTTTAGTATAAAACCTTTTTCAAGAGCTTCTGCATCTTTAAGTGTAAGTCTTCTTGATTCTGATTCAATAGAACCTCTTATGACATTATCTCTCGTGCCGGGACGGACAAAAATAACATTTGTGCCCAGAGAATAAATCTGTTGCATAACGTTATATTTTGTACCTTCTCCTATGGATGTCATAACTATTACCGCTGCCACACCTATGATAATACCGAGCATTGTAAGAAGGGATCTTACTTTATTTACCCTGAGAGCATTCCAGGCAACTTTGAAACTCTGAAAAAAATTCATTCTTCCTTTTATTGTCACAGTGCCTGTAATTTTAGCGCCGTTGTTTTCTCCTGTAAGAATAACCCTCTCACTTTCATGTATATGTTTATCCGAGATAATCTGTCCGTCTTTTAATTCGACAACCCTTGTACCGTATCTGGCGACTTCAGGATTATGAGTAATGAGAACCACTGTTCTTCCCTGAGAGTGGAGTTCCTGAAATAACGCCATAATCTCGGCTCCTGATTTACTGTCCAGATTTCCTGTAGGTTCGTCTGCCAGCAATATGGCAGGTCTGTTTACCAGGGATCTGGCTATGGCAACACGCTGCATCTGTCCTCCCGATAGTTCGTTCGGATTATGGTTTATACGATCACCGAGGCCGACTTTTGTGAGTGATTCTACTGACATGTGGCGTCTTTCTCTGGAGTTTACACCTGCATATATCATTGGAAGTTCTACATTCTCTCCGGAACTTGAACCGGCGAGAAGATGAAATTTTTGGAAGATAAAACCTATCTTCTGATTTCTGACAACAGCCAGTTCATCATCTGAAAGAAGTGATACTTCTTTCCCGTCCAGATTATAACTTCCGCTGGTAGGTCTGTCCAGGCAGCCTATAATATTCATCATAGTTGATTTTCCGCTGCCTGAAGGCCCCATGATTACAATAAATTCCCCTTTGTAAATATTGAGATTTATACCTGCACAGGCATGTACTTCCGTACCGCCCATTTTATAGGTTTTATATATATCTTTAAGTTGTATGATTGGTTCTGAAGAAGAAGACGGTTTTTCTCTATAACTGTCATATGGAATTTCTTCAGCTGCCATGGAGAATTTATTACCTGCTTCTTCAAGTCCCTTCGGGGAATATGACATATGTTCAGGTGTTTCGGAAGTCAGACTTTGTAATTCATATTGTTCCAAGACTTATTGTCCTCTCTAATCGTGATGCGTGATGCGTGATGCGTAATGCGTAATGCGTGATGCCTGTGTATTACTCTGGTGAGCATACATAATACATATCTGCTCCCGTGACGCGTCACGGGCTGAAGACTCTTATTACATGCTTATGCTCGGGTCAGTAATTCTCATTACACACTTTTCGTCACCCATGTTTATAATTATAACATATCTTTATGAAATGGGGAACATGATTGCGTTTTTTTATGACATGTCGATTTTTTTTATCGGACATTGCATTTACTTTCATCAGTAGACATCCACAATGATTAAGATGTGTGTCATTGCGAGGAGCGATAGCGACGAAGCAATCCCATCGGATTGGTTTCTACCAGTGGGATTGCTTCGCTTCGCTTGCAATGACGAGGTTTTTACATTACTGAGGTGAGCATAAATAATAAATATATGCTCTCGTGACGCGTAACGCGTGACCCGTGACGGGAGGAAAACTTTTATTACATGCTTATGCTCAGGTCAGTAAAATCATCGTGGTTAACTACTAGGAGTAATGTATAAGTCCTGTTTCACAAATCTATAATTTATATGAAAAACGTAACCCGTGACAGGAGGAACAAATTCTCATCCTTCGCTGTGACCGGACTGTTATGGCTGCCGGTGATTTATGTGAGAATCGTAACGCGTAACGGGTAACGCGTGACAGGAGGAACAAATTTTCATCCTTCGCTGTGACCGGACTGTTATGGCTGCCGGTGATTTATGTGAGAATCGTAACGCGTAACGGGTAACGCGTTACGGGAGAA
>JBEHWO010000004.1:0-60472 GCA_040217695.1 Vulcanimicrobiota bacterium
TTTTATTATAATCTCATCCTGTTCCAGTATATAACCGGTCGGGAAAAACATACTGTTCAGAGAACATATAAAAATTACCATTGAAAGGATACATAAAAAAAGATCTTTAAAATTCCAGTATACTGCGGCACAGAAGAAAGAGCCGAGAAATATTATCATCAGTACATGCCGTAAATTAGTTCTTAAAGGGTTGAAAGTCCAGGCCAGCATGACCGATGGCTTGGACTTGTCATCCCTTTCTTTTTTTCTTTTTTTCATGTTACCTTATCAGTTGTAACCAGTCTCCCAGTAAAAAGAGCATTCTTCCTATGAGAAGAGATATACGGGCCATAATCGTGTAACCGAAGGAAGCGCCGAAAGAAATCATAAGAAAATATATGCCTATTCTGGATATGCCTCCCACAACCCCCCTGTGTTCCACGGAAAAGAAAAAGTATATGAGGCCACAGAACACTCCTCCAACGATAACCCAGTTACAGAAAGACATCCAGAGAGATTTGAGCATATCTCCGTCAGGACTCATAACCCAGAGAGGTATCATTGTACCTTTTATCTGAGCTATGGCATTTCCCTGAAGATATGCTATAAGGTTAATTCCTGCTGACAGTCCCACTACAAATGCCAGTGACCACCGGCTTATCCAGGCGATGCTGGGGGCAAGTCTGAGAAGCATAATTATACCCAGTATGCCCGGAACTATATACCAGAGATGATAATCAAATTTTTCAAAACCAATGGAGAGATTATCTATAAGATTTGGTTTCAGAGAATTATAATATTGCATTGCTACCCAGTATCCGGCTGAAACTCCGACAAAAAGGTATTCTGCAAATTTATAAAAAGGATTATCTTTATAGAGGAAACTGTATATACAAAGTGTCAGAAAGGCGGCAACCCATATCCCAACATTTTCTATATTAGTAGGCCATACAATTGCCAGATCCATTACCATAAACAAATGCCTCCTTACTTAATCTACTATACCGAGTTTCTGTTTCTTTTTTTCATAGAAATAACTTATATTGGCCAGTATGATAAATAGAATGATTACCATATGAACAACAGACTGAGCTCCCATGCCTGCCGAAGCCTGGCCTTTGATAGCAAGCAGGGTTTCATATTCGGACGCACCTTTCATTCCTCCGAGAAGACCGAACATCTGTCTGGCATCAAGGTAAGGATAAAATTCGGGAGCACTTACTGCAGTGCAGCCTCCTGCCACAAGAACACCTGTCTGTTCATGACCTATTATCGTCCACTGTTTAAGTCCGGGATCACCGGAAGAAAGACTTAAGACCGCCGCAAAATCAGCCAGACGGTTCACATTATTCATTACAGGGAATTTATCGAGAGGTTCATTTTTACTGTCAGCGGGAAAGGTATCCCGGAAATTAGTGCAGAGTTTCTGTATAACTACATCACCACCGCTTTTATATCCCAGAAAGACATAATCAGTACCGTACTGTTTATTGAATTCTTTTGATTTCTCTATAAGAACCTGTTCACCCAGTGCCGAACCTGCCGGCCACAGAGCAATACCGACAACCTTCAGATTTTTTCTAAAAAGGTGTGTTATAAGCCCTATAGTCATAGGATGGCATTCAGGTTTTGTCTGAGGATCGTAATCAAAAGATATAAGTACTTTCGATTCCGGAGGAATTTTTTCTATGGTATCATAAATTCCCTGAACTTCTCTGGTAATTTTCTTTGATGGTATTCCAAATCCTGTAAGAAGAGGAATTATAACGGCAAAGGCAGTGAAGAGAAAAATTATTCTTCTGTCCAGTGTTTTCAAACTATTAAGAATTTTAGCTAAAGTCTCCATATATCCTCCTTAATCTCCACCGAGATAAGACTTATCTATACCGAATAATATCTTTATGGACGTAGAAACTACTCCCAGGGCTATACCTATCATGATGGCTCTCTGCCCTGCAGTAGTGGGGCAATTCATAAGCCAGTCAGCAATATCAGGGAATCTGGGCCATATCCATTCTCCAAGGGGAACACGGCCGAGCATAACAAAAAAAGCTGCTACAAGTAACAGCGTTGCCTCTCTTGACTGGGCCCGGAATGCTCTGAATGCTGCAGAAGCTATAAAAAAGGCCAGCAGAGAAAACATGGTTGAACCCATAGGGGAATAAAGGTGTCTGAATACATAATTAAAGGGAGTTCCTATGCTTATACCGCCTATAAGTCCTATAAAAGCCGTAGAAAAAAGACCAAGGAGTAATACGATACTGTATGCCCATCCTTCCGACCTTCTGGATATTTTATCACCATGAGCCTTTATCAGACTTCCCACACCGAGTAATATGGCAAAAGCTGCTATTATAATAAACCAGCTCTGGAACATTTCTCCTATCATATTAAAAGGCGAATGGGGTATAAAATAATACAAAAGGTATCCGAGTCCTGCAATGACTGTTATTATCATTGGAATCTCACGTTTCATAACAAGCCTCCATTTTATTTAGTAATAAACAGGTTTGTAAAAGTTTTAATGCCTGCAGTTTCCAGGATACAGCCTATTATAATAGAGAAGAGAAATACTAATTTACCAATATCCTGCCCTTTAAGACTGCCAAGCTGTTTCGGGTCTCTTGAAAGATAAGCGGAAGCGGCAAATAATTCTTCTCCTATAAGTGTATAATCGCAGGCTGCAACAAAAAAGGGCAACTGTGATGGCATAGCTGTACCTGCCATCTGTATGGCACCTGTAGAATGTCCTGTTTCAGCAAGTATCAGTGATTCTGCATAGAAACAACCCATATAAAAATTGGCAGCAGGCTGTTCTCTGACCATAATACCATCAACACCTGCCACAAAACCGAACTGATCGTCAGTAAGATAACGGATATTATCAGGACGGAAAGCATCAGGCCTTCCTGCTCTCGTATAGGATTCCTTTACTACTTCCTGAGCTGTGCTCATAACAAGAGAAAATCTTGTAGGAACCAGTATAGGTGTATCATACTCGGCAGTTTTCTGAGCCACATAGGAAAGTATGGACAGACCTGCAAGGGTCTGTATATCATTCATATCAGTAATACCCGGGATATAAAGTACAGGTTTACCCATTTCCGTAGCTCTTCCCACTGCATCATCCAGGGCAGAAAGTCCTGCTATTCTGCGTATAAACAGTTCCTGTCCTCTCTGAGCACTGAATATAAAATAGAGTATAAAGCCGGACAGGAGTAATATGGCTATTAACATACTCAATCTTCCTTCATTGAACCATCTTGCATCCTGGCCGGTTTTTTCTTCTTCCGTAGCAGCAGGCGAAGGAACAGGAGTAACAGGAACTGCTGTCACGGATTGAGCAGGCGATGCTTCTGCGGAAGGAGTAGTAACGGATGTTGTCTCAACTGGAGATATCTGTGTTTCAGGACTGGAAGTTACCTGTGCAGAAGGTACCGGAGCGGATGTATTACTCTGAGCGATATCCCGGGGTGACAGACAAAAAGCATAATTACAGATGGAAAATAGCAAGAACAGGATCATACTTGCTATGAATAAAGGTTTTTTCTTTTCATGCAAAATTGGACACCACCTTCTTTCTTGAAATACTGCCTCCTGAAAAGGGAGAGCAATTTTAGAGACTGCCATATGTATCGTAACGCGTGACGTGTGACGCGAAAAAGAAACCATTTCCGGTGTATACAACTTATATTACAATCTCAATGTTCATAAATATATCGCTTAAAAATTCTATGATATTCTTTTTAAATCCTTTATAATCTCATAAAATTTTTATATTTAGGGACTGTAAGAAAATAACTCTGGCAAATTATGGTTTTTGTCCTCGCGTAACGCGTAACGCGTGACGCGTCACGATTGTAAATATGATAAGGTTATTTTTTACAACCCCTTATTACCGGTACAACAGGGTTCTACCGGTGATAAAATATTTTACCCCCTGCAGATAAGTGCAAAACCTTCAGGGTCAAGGCTGGCTCCTCCTACCAGGAGTCCGTCTACATCTCTCTGTGAGAGAAAAGAAGAAGCATTTTCCGGTTTGACACTTCCGCCATAGAGAAACCTCACTTTAGAAGCTACGGAATAACCGTAAGAAGATGAAAGAAGATTTCGTAAATATCCCGTAATTTCATTGGTCTGTTCGGGAGTTTCAACTTTACCTGTACCTATAGCCCATATGGGCTCATAGGCTATTACAAATTTTTCTATCTGGGAAGGCGTAAAAGAAGCTATGGCTTCTTTCATCTGATATGTCAGAACGTCTCTTGTAACACCTCTGTCTCTCTCTTCTTCTCCTTCACCTATACATATTACCGGCACAAGCCCGTAATGTTCGGCTTTTTTAATTTTGGCATTTATTATCTTATCGGTTTCGCCAAAATATTTTCTTCTTTCCGAATGTCCTATAATAACATAGGTGCAACCTGATTCTTTTAACATTTCAGCAGAAACTTCACCGGTAAAAGCACCTTTTTCTTCATAAAATAAATTCTGAGCTCCCAGTTTTATTGTAGATCCGGCAATTTCTTTTCCCACCGGGTAAAGGGATGTGAACGGGGGGCACAGCACAATATCTCTATCATAAATCCTGCCGGTAAGGGATTTAAATTTACTGGCAAACGCCAGGGATTCCCTGACAGTTTTATGAAGCTTCCAGTTTGCCACTATAAGGGGAACAGGCAAATAAATTACCTCCTAATTTAGTGAGTAGTGAATAGTGAGTAGAGGGATTTATCACCATTCACTATTCACCATTCACTATTCACTTATTTATCGTCCAGTGCATCAATACCGGGCAGGACTTTCCCTTCCATAAATTCAAGAGATGCTCCGCCTCCGGTAGATATATGGGTCATCTTGTCTGCAAATCCGAGTTTTTCCGCTGCAGCGGCAGAATCTCCTCCGCCTATCAAAGAAATGGCATTTGAATTATGTGCTATAAAGGTAGCGACGGATTCAGTACCTTTTGCAAAGTCATCCAGTTCAAATACTCCGAGAGGCCCGTTCCAGAATATCGTCTTTGCATCTTTAATAACAGCGCCGAATTTATCTATAGTTTTCGGCCCTATATCGACTCCCATCATGTCAGACGGGATATCAGTAATATTTACAACCTTATGGTCTGTTCCTTCTTTAATCTCTTTCGCAACTACAATATCTTCAGGGAGAAGGAATTTCACATTTTTTTCTTTTGCCTTCGCCATAAGCTGTCCTGCAAGGGTAAGACTCTCCGCATCAAGGAGGGACGTACCTATTTCATGGCCCATGGATTTCAGGAATGTATAACTCATACCTCCTCCTATGAGGAGTGAGTCAACTTTCTGTATAAGATTCTCTATTACTCCGATCTTATCTGACACTTTTGCCCCGCCGAGTATAGCTACTACAGGATGTTCCGGTTCACTCAGAATTTTCCCGAGCATTTCAAGCTCTTTCCCTACAAGGAATCCTGCTACAGACGGTATTTTTTTAGTTGCAGGTATGCCTGCCGTGCTTGCATGAGCTCTGTGGCATGTTCCGAAGGCATCATTTACATATACTTCTCCCAGAGAAAGAAGTTCTTCTACAAGACTCTGATCGTTTTTTGTCTCTCCTTTATGAAAACGTAAATTTTCAAGAAGCAGAATTTCTCCGTCTTCAAGATTAAAGGCAAGTTTTTTTACAACATCCCAGTTCATGTCTTCACAGTATTTAACCTCAATCCCCATTAATTCGGACAATTTTATGGCGACAGGTCTCATTCTGTAATGTTCGATTACCTCTCCCTTTGGTCTTCCCAGATGACTCATAACTATAAGACGTCCGCCTTTTTCTCTTATATATTCCAGTGTCGGAAGAGATGCCCTGATACGTCTGTCATCGGTTATTTTTCCGTCTTTGAGAGGAACGTTGAAATCCACTCTTACAAGAACTCTTTTACCTTTAAAATCAACATCTTTTACAGTTTTTTTCATAACCCCACCTCTTTTTTAAAATCCCGCAGGGGCGTTCAATTGAACGCCCCTGCAAAAGGTTACAATAAATTATAGACCTTTATCAACTATATATTTAACAAGATCGGCAAGTCTTGTTGCATAACCCCATTCATTATCATACCAGGCTATAACCTTTACCATTTTATCAGCCAGTACCATAGTGGATTTTCCGTCTACAATACTTGACAGTTCACAGCCTCTGAAATCTGATGATACAAGAGGTAATTCCGTATATCCGAGAATACCTTTAAGACTGCCTTCGCTCGCTTCTTTAAATTTGCTGTTTACTTCTTCTTTAGTAGTAGATTTACCTAAATTACAGACAAGATCCACAACAGATACAGTAGGTGTGGGAACTCTGAGGGCAAGACCGTCAAATTTTCCTTTTAATTCAGGAAGCACGAGGCCAACAGCTTTTGCAGCTCCTGTCGTAGTCGGTATTATATTAAGTCCTGCTGCTCTTGCGCGGCGAAGATCCTTATGAGGCAGATCAAGTATTCTCTGATCATTTGTATAGGCATGAATTGTAGTCATAAATGCATGTTCTATAGTGAAATTTTCATGTAATACCTTGGCAAATGGAGCGAGACAATTTGTTGTGCAGGAAGCATTGGAAATTATATGATGTTTTGAAGGCTCATATGCTTTTTCATTTACTCCCATAACGACGGTGAAAACATCTCCTTTGGCCGGAGCTGATATAAGGACTTTTTTTGCACCTGCAGCCATATGTAATTTTGCTTTCTCTGCTTCGGTAAATAAACCGGTGCATTCGAGTACTATATCTGCACACATATCTTTCCATGGTAATTCTGCAGGATTTTTCATAGATAAAACCTTGAATTTAGATTTCCCTGCATTCATCATATCTCCGTCAAGGAATACATCTCCATGAAATCTACCGTACGTAGAATCATATTTAAACAGATGGGCATTTGTTTCAGGACTTGTAATATCATTGATTGCTACAATATCAAATTCAGGATATTTTTCAAGTAATATCCTCAAGACCTGTCTTCCTATTCTTCCGAAACCGTTTATACCTATTTTTACTGACATATTAAAACCTCCTGAAATTAGATTTTTATAATAACCTGAATAATTCTTTTTTTAATTTATAAATCCTTCTTTATGGTTTAAAGTTTATAATTTAATTAGAGTGAATAGTGAAAAGTGAAAAGTGAAAAAAATAGGACATTACGCACTTTTCACTCTTCACTATTCACTGATAATCGGTACCGGTAT
Source organism: Vulcanimicrobiota bacterium (assembly GCA_040217695.1). Lineage (GTDB taxonomy): Bacteria > Vulcanimicrobiota > SpSt-956 > SpSt-956 > JAKJGF01 > CALARM01. The sequence continues at coordinate 7,200 of JBEHWO010000004.1, forward strand.
CCTGAGAAGAACAGTAGTGCCTCTTCCGGCCTGACTTCTTATCTTGAAGGTACCTCCCAGGAAAGAAGCCTTTTCTTTCATACTGTTTATCCCGGTTATTTTTCTTCCGTTGACAGAGGCTTTTGCATAATCAAATCCCACTCCGTCATCTTCTATAGCTACATTAAATTGATCCGAGAGAATTTTTACTCTGACCCTGACATTTGAGGCACCGGAATGTTCTTTTACATTTTTCAAAGCTTCCTGTATTATACGGTAAATAGTCGTTTCAATGGCTTCTGCAAGTTTCTTCTTAATGCCTGAAACCATTAATTCTGTCACAATACCTGTTTCCACTTCAAATCTCTGTAAATAAATCTCAAGGGAAGGCAGTAAATCAATCTTTTCCTGGTCACCTGAAATGGTTATTTCGGAAATTTTATGCATTTTACTGAGACTTTCACTTGTTAATTTTTTCATTTCATCAATTCTTGTTTTAACATGAGTCAATTCGGAATTCAGGTTATCATGAAGGGTTTCCAGTTCATTGATTGTTTCATTAATGGAATAGCCAATCCTGCTTTGAGCTTCATTCATAGATTGTGATGAAGACAGCTCTGAACTATGAATTAATTTTTCCAGAAGCTGTTCTACTGCCTGATGTTTCTGTTTTACCGTTTCATAGAGCCTTGCGTTATCCAGGGCAACGCTGGCCTGGCTTGCAAGAACAGAAAGGAGGTATATTTCACCCTGTGAATATTCTTTTCGAAAACTATGATTCAAGTAAAGTACACCAAAAGCTTTATTCTTTATAAAGAGGGGAACTACAATAGTAGATACTACATCGGGTATATTGCTTAAAACAAACCGTCCTTTTTCATTCGGCACATCTTTTATAGTCATGGGCTGTTTCTTTTTAATGGCAAGCCTTGCTATACCCTGGCCGAGATTAAGCGGTTCTCTCTCTTTTAATAAATCAACAGGGAAATTAAAATTTACCTGTACCGACCATTCATCAGTTTCTTCATCGAGGAGCATTACGAGTCCGCTGTCGGCATTTACCGCTTTCCTCATAGCTTCAATAGTGGCTTTAAGAACTGAATTTACATGTATCGCAGACCCCATAAGAGTACTGCCTTCATAAAGTATTTGCAGGTCATTAACCCTTGTATTTAATTCCTTCACAAGGCTTCTCTGTTTTTCCTGAAGTTCACTGCTCTGTTCTATGAGATACCATATAAGACTGGCAGTATCACCTCTTATAATTTCCACAGACGCAGGTTTTTCCCGTTCAATCAATTCCAGTAATTCCGGCTCGGAAGACAGCATAAAAACAAACTGCAGGCCTTTTATTTTAAGTAATTCCCTCACATCTGTCGTAGAAAAAATATTAAGCTTTTGTGCCAGTACCATACAGGGAGAGTTTATATCACTGTCAGCCACACCTTTAATAGTTATATTATTATCACCCAGAAGAAATTGAATTATGGAAATACCTGCATGACTTGTGCCGACAACAGCAATATTTGTTGGTATGGAGGGCAGAATTTCCTGTTTCTCTTTAAGTTGCGCTGTTTTTCTGCTTTTAAGTGCTTTTTTTACGACTTCTACAAGCCTCTGAGCGCTGAATGGTTTGGTGATATAGTCTGTTACACCTGCTTCCCAGCCTCTTTTAAGATCTTCTTTTCTGGTTTTGGCAGTTAACATGATGACAGGTATAGCGGCAAGTTCTTTATTTTCTTTTATCCTTCGACAGACTTCCAGGCCGTCCATATGGGGCATCATGACATCAAGAATAATTAAATCTGGACTTTCAGAGGAAATCTTCTTTAAAGCTGTCTCTCCGTTATAAGCAACAATAGTTTCATATCCTTCTGTATCCAGATGGAGTTGAACAAGGGTTACTATATTTTTTTCATCATCAACAATGAGAACTTTTTCTTTTTTCAAAAGAGAACACCCTGTACCAATAAGGGCACGGCGAGTTACCGTGCCCTTATAAAATTTATCATGTTGTTTCTATCATAAATATTTTTTCAAATCCTCAATAGTCTTTTTTATGTCAAGACGGAGAATACCCAGATTAATATCGTCACCGACTAAAACTACAAGTATGGCACCTGAATTACATAATATTAATTTCCCCATACTTCCCTCTACCATTACCATATTAAGTTCTCCCTGATTGAGTTCTTCCATGGAACTTTCTGCAGAGGTAAAAACTCCTGCTACAATAGCTCCGACAAGATCTGCATTAAAGGATGTGGGAACAACACTATCGATAACCAGTCCGTCTCTGCCTACTATCAAACTCCCTATCACACCCGATGTTTTATTAAGTTTTTCTAAACACTCCTTCATTTTATTAACTCCAATCTTTCACTTTTAGCTATCAGCTATCAGCTTTCAGCTTTCAGCTTTCAGTTTCTTATCTGACTGCTGACTGCTGAAGGCTGATAGCTGAAGTCTTATATACCAAGAAGTAAATTAACAACTTTTCCTGCTGCATTCAAATCTGCAGATAAAGTCCGGCTGATTCCTTCATCCTGCACCAGAGTACATAGTATAACAGGGCCATTCCTGGAACATATTATATTAACATCTTTATTATTAACCTGTGATTTAAACATATATCTATCAACTTCACCAAGATTTAATCTTGAAACGGTATCTTCGGCTGCATGATATATATGGGTAAGATAGGCTATCCAGTTTTCGGAAGAAAAATTATTTGAAAGAGATGAACTTATTAACAGACCTTCACCTGAGCCAATAAGGCCATTTACTATATTGCTGTTTTCCTGTAATGTTTTTAAAAATTTCGTCATCATCTGTTCACTGGTTTCATTTTCCCTGTCAAATTCCTGTAATAGCTCATTCAATCTACTGTTTACTTTATCTTCATCATATTCGGGTTTATCATCTATAAGAGAAGCAAGGACAAATTCCTTCGACATATTTAAAAGAATCTTTCCTTCCATTGCTTCAATAACCATACTGACCGGCTTATTTATCCCCATAGCTTTTACTGCACGACCCAGTCTTCTATCCAGTTCCACAGACGTAGCTGCAATAATTTCGCCTTTCTCCGTGTCATTCAATGTTGTAATGATAATGAGTCCCTCATCATTTGCCAGAGTATTTCCTTTAATGCCTTCAAGCTCGTCCAGAGGTTTTATGGAAGATTTGATGTCAGCCAAACTTTTCCCTATCACTCCGTCACGGGCAATATTATCTATAACCTCCTGGGCGGTAAGGGTTCTTATTATATCGGCAGAAGAATCACTTTCAGATATATCAGTCGCACCTTCTTCTATAGAGATATCATCCAGAGAAAATCCTTCATCCAGAAAACTCATAGCTTCATCAAAGCTGAAATCCGGCTCACTCCCTGAAACATCTCCCATCATATCAGTACCTATCATATCTGTGTCCATTATGTCCGAACTCATTATATCAGTATCTATGTCCATCATGTCAGTGTCCATTATATCTGATCCGTCAAATTTCATAATATCTTTAGAAGAGTCGTCAAGCAACATATCGACATCTTCGAGATCTGAGAAATCATCGTCATCGAGTGACACTTCTTCTTTTACTCTGGAAGGACTGACTTCTACAGGTTTTTTTTCTTCTATTTTTATCAGATCTTCCTTTATCAGAGCTTCAGGTATCAGTTCTTCCGGTTCATCAGACGACAGATCTTCCGGTATGAGTTCTTCCAGTTCTTCCTCTATCAAATCCTCTTCTTCCGGTTTTATTTTTATTATTTCTTCAATTTCTTCTTCTTCTTCTGTTTTCTCTGCTTCAAGTCCAAAGAATCCTGCTATAGCAAGAGGTGCCATATCAACATAGGTGCAGGATTTAAAATTCTTCAACAGCTCTAAAACATAGTCAACTCTCTTCTGTTCCAGAAAAGACGAAAGTTTTTGCGGAAGTTCCGTAATATTATCTATACATATTATATTTAAATCCGGTAAAACTTCTTTAAAATAATCTTTAATTCCCTGCTTTACGGCATGAGTGGTAATAAGTATGACATCATCGGGTCTGTAAATGCTGATCTTATTATAGAAAAGATAGGCATCATACATAGTGTAATTGTCACCCTTTATTTCTACCATAACAAGGCTGCTGTCACAGTTAAAGAAGAGATTTATTATATCTACGCCATCTTCGGGACAATCTATGAGAATATCTTCTCCCCAGAGACCGGCTCCTTTAAGTATACCGAGTAATCTCACGGCAAGCCAGTAGCTTCCTCTTGTTATATAATGTCCGTACGGTGTAATACTTATACATTGATCGATTTTTTCCTGAGAAACAAGTCTGCCGCAGTGAAAACACTTAAATCCTTGCTGTGCCGCTTCTTCTATGGAAGAGATAGAATTAACCCTGTTTATTTGATGGCCTGTCTGATGACAGAAAACAATATAATCTATATTTACAAGTCCCAGTTGTTCCATTTTCTGAACCAGTGCGCCTATCATAAGTCTTTCATTTTCATCTGCCAGTTCGCTGAGGCTTACGCTGGGTTTTATTTTTATTTTATTGAGTAATTCTCTTGATTTAACACTTTCAAGATCTACTACTGCCCTGTAATCTTCCTGAGCAGGTGCAAAAACAGGAATATCATTCCTTAACAGTCTGTATTTTTCACTTTTAGGATGATATTCTTTCCAGGCCAGATGATGTTCACTTTTTACCATAGGGAAAATTGCCTGAGTTATAATCTCGCAGAATTGATTAAATTCTTTATCTTCCCCTGATGCTCTGTTCATAGAAATGACATCAAGGCATTTTCTGTCTTTCCTTACCTGTACATAGTACTGTTCCATCTTGCTGCCAAGGAATATATCTCCTTCATAAATCCGGTCCATGACAGACATCTTCCTGAAGAGAGGAGTAGAAAAAATTCCTTTTTCTTTGTAAGGGCTGAAATCTATTTTAAACTGGGAACAGAGATCCTCCTTGATGGCACTTAAAAAAGGTTTATACTCCCTCCTTAGATGTCGCATTATTCTAAAAAGCATTTCATCAGTAATTGATAGATGAAGCTGCCTCCATTTAAAGTCTAGCACATTCATCTTCTCCTCTCTATAATAAAAGACCTTATTCGGACATTACAGTTACTTTCACCACATGCCATAATTTATTCTGACGTTATGCCCGGCATAACTATGGACAGTAATGAAGTCAACTATAAAACTTCAATTTACAATTCTATAAATTTTATTTTTTTCCTTCCAGAATAAAAAAGACTGCTATTTCAAAATCCGGGATAACACTCTGAGCCAGTTTCCGCCGATAATTTTTTCAATATCTTTACAACTGTGTCCTCTTTTATTTAACTCTTCTGTTATGGAAGGCAAAAAAGATACATCTGATAATCCGGAAGGATAATTATCTGTTCCATGAAAATCGGACCCGAGACCTGCAGAGTTATAATTGCCTGTCAAATTAACGATATATTCTATATGATCTGCAACCTGTTCTACTGTTACAGGGTCTTCTCCCAGAAAATGAGGCACAAATGTTACTCCTGTAACACCTCCTTTTTCTGCTATGGCAAGTATCTGTTCATCTTTCAAATTTCTCGGATGATTACGGAGAGAATAGCAATTGGAATGAGAAGCTACAACAGGTTCACTGCTCAATTTCATTACATCCCAGAAACCCGGCTCTGCCATATGGGAAACATCTACAATCATACCGAGATTGTTCATTTTTTTTAACACTTCTGCTCCGAAATTCGTAAGACCTCCGGGATTATTACCGACCGCCACACCATCGGCAAGTAAATTTCTATTGCTCCATGTAATGGTCATGGCTCTCACACCGAGTCTGTAATAAAGGTCTAGCATAAACAATTTCCCCGAAAGTGCTTCTCCTCCTTCTATGGAAAGGAGGGCCCCCAATCCGCCATTTTTCACATTTTCAAGATCATTAACCGATAATATCTGTGACACTTCAGGATTGGCATGTTTCCATTTATAAAACTCTTCTATCATCTCAAGGGTAAAAGCTATAGCAGAATGAGGAATTAATTCTTCAGGCGTATAGAGAGCAAAAACCTGCAGATTTACTCCTCCCGAAAGTAAAGGTTTTATATCCAGAACAGACGGGTCATACCTCAGGGCTTTACAGAGAGTATCTGCGTGGAAATCCACGACCGGTGTGTTCATATGAAAATTAATTGTTTCATCAGTCATAAAAAAACTCCTTTATAATCGTGACGCGTAAAGCGTAACGGGTTTATATTCCTTCGTGCATCACAGCATTCCAGGGTAATCAAATGTAATATACTCGATAAACGAATGGGATTTCACCCGTCACGCGTCACCCGTCACCCGTTACGTTCTTAAATCAGTTGCTCCAGAGGCAACACAGTAAAAGTTGCTTTAATTCCTGTTTCTTTTTCATCATTATCGAAAACAATAAAAAGCACGTTTTTATTATTTTCGTCTTTTACAAGGGTAATACCTTCAGGTTTTACGCCTTCCCATTCATAAACAGGCGATTCCGGGAGATCTACGCCATAAGTTTCAGGATCATCCACTCCTGCAATCCAGAGTGTTCCTCCCCTGCTCCCTTCTTCTTCGTAACTGGTTAAAATAAAAAACATTTTAATGTCGTGATAATATTCTATAGAAGAAATAGCTTCTTTTTTTCTATTTTCCGTACGGGGCAGAAAGGTAAACCAGAGAGTCGGCGTTTGAACCTCCCCTCTGTTTATATCTTTAATATTCAACCGCCACACACCTGACTGATTGGTAAACAGAGGTTCCCGAAGACCTGCAAATAGAAATTCGTTATATACTCCTTTATAATGTGCAAGACCTTCAATATTTATTTCCCTGCCATTCATAATTCTGTTGAAGGAATCATAAATTAAATTAGTTCCATGTTCAGGAACAGAGTTAACAGTATAATTATCTCCTGAAAAGCTGATTTTAAATAAACCTCTCTTATTTTCATCACCGTAGGAATGAGACAGAAGCACATAAAACCCTCCCGGCTCCCCGGATGGGGCTATGGCTTCAAAATCCCTGATCTCTGTTCCCACATCTATCGGATATTTGCCTGTTATATTTCCGTTTATATCGGAAATATAAAAATACATAAGATTTTTCTCTTCAGGTTTGTCATTCAGTATGATTAATTTATCACCATATGCAGATATTGCAGAAGGTTCAAAAAATATACCGTCTCCTTTAAGAGAAGGAGGTATATTGAATTCCTTTACCTCGAAAAAAGTAGACGCGAAAACAACTACCGTTGTAAAAGATATAATAACAATAGCTGTAAATATGAATAAAAGAATAATATTTGTTCTGTCCATTTTTATCACCTCTTTAAAATCGTGACGCGTAACGCGTAACGCGTGACAGGTAATTTTCACTTTTCACTTTTCACGACTCACCATAATCGTGATGCGTAACGCGTAACGCGTGACAGGTAATTTTCACTTTTCACTTTTCACTTTTCACTTTTCACGACTCACCATTTCCAGTGCTTCCTTCCTTGCTTCCAGAGCATCAGGATCATCAGGTTCCAGTTCAAGAGCTTTATCAAAACACTGAATGGCTTCTTTATATTTTTTTTCTTCTGACAGTAAAAGCCCTTTATTATAAAAGGCATTGAAATATTTTCCATCCAGTCTCAAAGCCATATCATAACATTTTTCAGCTTCTTTATATTTTTGCTGGTAAGCCATCAGAAGTCCTTTATTATTCCATGGAACAGGGTCGTTGCCGTCAATGGCTATTGCTTTATCGTAACACTGAAGAGCTTTCTTGAAGTCCTTTTTCCCTGTGAGAGCCAGGCCTGTGCCGTTCAAACCATAGGTATTTTCCGGGTCAATTCCAAGGGCTTCGTTATAACATTCTATGGCTTTATCGAAATTGTCCTCTTCACAGAAAAGATCACCTTTATAATTCCAGGAATCTAAATTTTCCGGGTCAATAATTATCGCTTTATTATAACATTCCATAGCTCTGTCATATTCTTTTGTTTCAGAAAACACATAGCCTTTGCCGTTCAGAGCATAAACATTTTTTCCGTCAATCTCCAGTGCTTTATCATAACATTCTATAGCTCTGTCATATTCTTCCTTTTCCAGATAAACATCACCTTTATTATTCCAGGCGAAAACATTCTCATGTTCAAATTCCAGAACCCTGTCATAACATTCTATGGCTTCATCATATCTTTCCATTTCTGCCAGTGTATCGCCTTTACTGTTTAAAGCATATATATCATCCGGCTCAATGGCCAGTACTTTATCATAACATTCTATGGCTTTATCATATTCCTCCTGTTCACAGAGACAATCTCCGCGGCCGTTCCATGCATCACTGTTGTTCTCATCAAATTCCAGTGCTTTATCATAACATTCTATAGCCCTGTCATATTCTTCCTGTTCATACAGGGTGTCTCCCAGGCCGGTCCATCCGTCTATATTTTCCGGGTCAAGTTTTATTACTTTATTGTAACATTTGAGTGTCTTATCATATACTTCCTGTTCATATAAAGCAAAAGCTTTCCCGAGCCATGCCTCTACATGTTCACGGTCCATTTTTATTGCCATATCAAAGGCTTTCACAGCTTCATCATATTTCTCATCTTCAATCAGTTCTTCCCCTTTTTGAATAAAATCTTCAACATTTTTTGCCATAATAATATCTCCTTTATTAAGAAATCGTGACGCGTGACGCGTGACGCGTGACGCGAGGATTCAAAATGCGACCGGCTCTGTAAGGATTGGAGCACTTACCGGCAATGGTATCTGAAAATCAGTATTTACTGAAATAATTGCAGAAACTATGCCTTCTCTGTCAGATCAACGCCAAATCTTTCGATCATTTTCTCTATCACAAATGTTCTGTTATAAATATTCATTTTTCCGTCCTGTTCCTGCCATACGGAATGGCCTGAATGACCCTGCCAGGGATGTCTGTAATATTTATTTCTCTGTTCAGGAGCGGGAAGAGGATCGGAAAAATCATAGCCATGTTTTACAATCTGTTCAAACCAGTATGCCCCCACGTCTCCGTCATCATCATAATTGCCGAAAAAACATCTTTCTCTGTCAGTAATAAATTTTGCCGCTTCAATGTTGATCATACAGCACCATTCATTTATCCTGCATGCCCTTTTATGGCCCGCGGATTCCGAAATCGTAAGAGGCCAGTTTTCTGACGGATATATACCTTTCATGATCTTCTCGGGATTGCATGCTGAAGAGCCTTTGCCGAAATCACATCTCCAGCACTGACCCAGTTCTCCTATTATAGCACATTTACCTGTTATATTATCCAGATAAAGGCCGATAATATCATCATAAAATTCTATATCGTCATGAACAATGAACAGATACGGCTTATCTGTGCTGTTAATGGCCCACTGATAGCGAATATCTTCCTCTATGTGAAAAAGCTTTTCCTTTCTGAAAAGATCCAGAAATTTATGATTCAAAAATTTTTTCACAGATAAATATGAAGGTCTGTAATTATTCACAAAAGCACGGTACCACCTGACAGGACTTTTATTTACTCTGACCCGAATCTGCCAGCCGGAAAAATATCTTTTCACTCTGTCATTCAGGTAAATTGCCTGTAAATCATCACCGCTGCAGTCATCGTTTATATATAATGTGTCAATATGATGGCCGGAACATTCATGTAAACACATGAGGGTATATAAAAGGGATTCAGATTTTTTATACGATTGTACCGATAGATCTATTTTATGTTTCATCAGGAATATAAATCCGTGACATGTCAATACCACTGAATTTCTAATAAGTTATGAAATACACGATAAAGTAAATTATGAAGATAAAAATACACTTTGTCAACTACAATCGTTATTTCAGTCAAAAAAGGTTATATATAAATTTATATCTTCCCCAGACTTTTCCTCACTGCATCTTCAGGGTCACTGTAGAAATTGATCTGGAATTTAGAGAAAAGCTCTGCCGGCACTGTGCTTATATCCCCTGCATTACTGGCAGGCATGATTATCCTTTTTGCCCCTGCATCGAAACATACCTGAAGTGTGTCAGCAAGATTTGAAACTTTCTTTATAGTACCGCCTATGGTCATTGTTCCCAGTACTGCAAGAGACTCCTGTACAGGCATAGATAAAGAACCGGAACATAGTGCTATAAATGCAGTAAGTGTGAGATCTTCACTCATTCCCACACCCTGTAAGTCCTGAACATTCAGATGATAATCCATTTCTTTTGTATTTATCTGTCCGCTGATTTTCTTTGCACTGGCTTTAAAATACTGGAAAGCTATATTAATACTTTCTTTTGCCAGAGAACTGGAACCAAGGCCGGATTTCTCATATTTTCCGCTGCCCTTTATGGCCTGAAGTTCCATTTTAAACACACCCGTCCTTCCGGTATCACCTGTGGCGACAGTATAAATATGCCCGGGTTTTCCCATACCTTCAGGTATTAACTTGCCTCCTCCCATTTCCGGCACTGATACAAAATGCTCTTCCTGTGTGTCATTATCTATATATGAGAAATTTACATCATAAAATTCCATTCCGCCTATCTTCTTTAACTGTTCTTTTACTCTTCTTCTTCCTGTAAGGGCATATCGGAGCACTTCTTTCGCATCTTCTTTAGTATGTTCTCCGTTCGGATAGAGTAATTTCATAAGCCCGGAGAAAGTCTTTTTCACACCTATAGTATCTCTCTGATTAAGGTTATTTCCAATTCTGAAATATTTATATATTACATCGGTAAAACTGCGTTTTCTCATTTCCCTGAAGAATTCTGCAGCATAATCTACGATAAATCCGTAACTATCTGTGAAGAATTCCGGTCTCATCTTCGGAATTTCCCATCCCGGAATATAATGATGCATCCTGTCAAAAAAGGCGGTATCGGAGTTCATACCTTCAGGGAAAGGATCAAAGAGATGGGAAACTTTAAGAAGAACATCCACGCTCTGATTGATATTCCCGACAAAAACCATAGAGGCATTGGCATTTTTTTCCTCTTTACCCCTGGCAAAAGAGCCTGATGCCATGAAATCTTTCATTATCTGTATGCCGTCTTTATCCTTGAACTTTATGCCTGCCACTTCGTCAAAGGCAACTACGTCCCAGAGGCCTACCAGCCCTACGGATCTTGTGGACATATTATAGAAGAGATTTGCCACAGTGGTCTGACCGCCGGAGACAAGAATGGAATTGGGAGACAGTTCTTTATATACATGGGATTTACCTGTACCTCTCGGACCGAGTTCACAGACATTATAGTTATTTTCCACCATAGGTATCAGTCTTGCCAGGAGATGCCATTTTACATCTTCAGAAAATCTGTCAGGTTCCATGCCTGTAGAACGGATAAGGACATCAATCCATTCATCTTTTGTAAATTCCTTTCTTCCCTGGAATATTTCTTCTATATCCATGTTCGGCATCTGTATGGGTTTGAGGCTTACTATTTTAAAGGGACTTCCTTTTCCGTATTCACACGCCTCATATTCCATCTGTAATATGCACCATATGCCGCCACAGAGAAGTTTTTCAAATTGTTTTACATAGGATGGCTCGACAATGACATTTTTTATTCCCAGGTTTGAAAAGGTTGCTTCATATACATCTTTATTTTCATTGAGTTTAACACTTACATTATCTATTACATTATATCTGCCTGTTTCCCTCACTTTGGATTTAATCTTTTCCGCTTCATCAGGTCTTACATAATTTTTCGAAAGTATATTTTTAACCCTTTCCATACCTTCTTTTATAAGGTCTTCATCTGAAGTGGCACAGTACATTCCAAGTAAATATTCCAGAACATATATGGGCACATTCTGCCCTTCTTTAATGAGTTTTGTAAGATCCTTTCTTACCACCCTGCCGGGGAATATTTTGTTGAGTTTTTCATCTAAAGTCATTAACTGTAAGCCTTTCTTATTTACCGCACTCCAGTAATATAGTATTATTTTTAAGCCATTCAGCAAGTCTTTTATCATCATAAATCTTATTTACTACATTTAAAATCATCTTTTCACACTCATCATCATCTGCACTTATAATAAGTCCATTTTCCTGAAGAAAAAGATCCATAGAAGTAAAGGCAGTTCTTTTATTTCCATCTATGAATGGATGATTGAGAAGAATTGAATGACCCGGGGCAGCAGCTTTTGAATAAATATCTCTGTAGAGGTCTATACCTCCGAAAGTGGCCGCAGGTCTTGCAACAGATGCTTCCAGTAACCCTCTGTCCCTTATTCCATATGCACCTCCAAATCTTTCTACAGATCTGTTGTGTATGAAAATTATCTGTTCCACAGTTAAATAAATCATCGAGAAAGCCTTTCCAGAAGAACATGTCTTTTTTCCATATAATCATCAACTTTTCTGGCAAACTCTGGAGTTACTATTCCCTGATACTTTTTTATGAGATCACTTACTGCTTCTCTGAATAGTTCTGACTGGCTTATCCTTGTTATGGAAGAGATGGTTTTTAACATTTCAATCTGCTGCGGTTCCAGAGTAGTTGTTAATTTCTTCTTATTTTTAAGCATAATAAATACCCCCTTTTCTATTATTTTACCATAAAGTGCCAGCACTTACAAGGACTTTATTGTAAGATAGATAATCAAAAATCATCAAAATCCATACTTATGGCAATATTTATCTGGTATTGTATGGGCTGACATATCTCTAACCCTGTATCACTGTCTGTTATCTTTAAATAGTAATCTTTTTCTTTATCATATTTTCCCGGCTTTAAAGTCATATTAACCTTCAGCTCCCTGTCAGGTGCATTATCTGAAGTTTTATCTGCTATCAGGAGTTTTTCCTGTGAAACCATTTCTTCTTTATCCCACAGGGCTACTTTCAGTTTAGCAGGTTTAAGTTTCCCTGATACCGACTCAATCTGGAAGAATTTCAGAGTGAAACTGTTATTGGTTATCTTCCTGGCAAGATATATATGTTCTACCTTTACAGGTCTGTTAATATCTTTCTCTGTAGCTTTATCTTTTCTTACATGCTGATATTTTATAAGGGGAATTACTATCTCCTGAAGGGAAGCTCCGCCATGGACATAATTCGCTCCTCCGCCCTGCATCTTAAACCTTATATCACCATTTGGAACAACTGCTTTTATACCTTTGTTTTTTAATATATAATCCATGCTTATACTTACTGTTCCCTCAATATTTGTATCATCTGATACAAGGAGAAATCGCCTGTTCTTTGTTATAGAAGAGACGTTTTCTATCTTTAACTTATCACTTTCTTCCAGCGGTTCTCTGCAGTAGAGGAAACCATGATCAGAAGTAATATAAATGTTTGTTCCATAACTGTTTGCAATCTTCTTTACTGCAGAGAATATTTCTTCTATGGCATCATGGACGGCATTAAAAGTCTTACCTTCACTTTTAAGATCATCTCCGGTGACATCGATTGTATTATGATAGAGGTATATTACTCTGTACTGTTTAAGAAGTTCCCTTCCTTCATCTTTCGATAAATCTGTAAGGTCTTTTAAATTCATGGCTATAGACTCATTGTGACGGCTCTTTAATATAAAATCTCTTGCCTGCATACCGGCAGAGTCTTTTCCATCAACGAGAACCCTCCCTTTTTCATCTATTTCAATCTCTTCATGAGGTAATAGAGATGCCAAGCCGAGTTTTGTATAGGAAGGAATAGTGCTCTGAAGAGCAGTAATCTCCGTAGAGCCTCTTGTTTCTCTATCAAGAAATTCTTTAAGTTCTTCTCCCGCTTCATAACGGAGGCCGTCTGATATTATAATAAAAATTTTATCTTTTGCTGTTTTTTTAATTACAGCTTCGACAATATCTCTGTAAAAGTCTTTCTGATTATCTACCCATGGCACAGGCCATCGTTCAAGTAAATTATCCTTTATCGCTTTAAGCCATACGGAAGAAAGGTTTGATAAAAACCAGTTCTTATAGAGATTTTCTATTACAGGCTGTAACTTTTTTAATATATCACATGAAACCCTGTCATAAGAATAATAAAACTTCCTGTAATCCCTGTCGAACTGATAATAGTCCTTTACGTAATTACTGAATAATTCTCCCGGAGAAGTTTCAGGAAATCCTCCCAGAAATCTCCTTTTAAAAGAGCACATACTTATGGCACATTCCAGGGCTTCATAAACATCTTTATAAACTTCATACCAGTGTTTGCTCTTACGTATAAAGATATATTCAAGATACCTGTCATATTCATCCATATCTGCAAGAAGGGCATTTGTGATATAAATAATGAGGGCCCTGTCGAAAATCTCAAAGGCTTCTGCCTCTATATATTCATCGGGATGCCAGTTCTTTATGTGATCTTTTAAATTAAGTTCTTCAGATATATTCTTTGAAATCTTTTCATATCTTTCTTTATCTGTACTGTGGTTTAACCACTGGTCTATAAATATCTGGCAGCTATTCTTTATACCTCCTCCATAGGAGTCCCACGTAGAAAGAAGTGATATTTTAGATGTGGCCTTTATGGCAGTTAATATAATCGTAAGAAGAAGTCCTTTAATAGATGGTAAAGTAGCAGAATATCCATATTCTCTTTTAGAGAATTCCCAAAAAGATTCTGCTCCCGGATATTTGCATATTTCCTGCCACGATTTGTTTTCTTCTTCAGATAAGTTCTGCATAAATAAAGACCTTACTACAGAACTGAAGGAAGGTGTCTTTAACCTGCAGCAGACACTCATCATGCCAAGTTGAAAGTCTCTTTCAGTCCATGAGGGAGAAGACATTTCTCTCAAACTTTCCAGTCTTTCTTTACTATCAAAGAATTTGATATTCTTCTTTATAAAGGGTTTTAAGGAAAAACCTTCAAGGCGGAAATCATTCATAATAAGAGAGGCTTTGTCTGCAGAGAATTCACTGCTGTAGAGTTCTATATCCAGCAGCCAGTTATCTTCATCTGCCGGTTTCCTGAAAGGGGCATAGATAAGGTAATTACTTTCTTTATCTTCTTCTTCAAGTAGAAGTTTTGTGGCAAAGTAATTGTTATAGAGTTTATGTATTTTTACTGATTCCAGCTGAAGTGTATCTATATAATCTTTAAATCCTTCTTCTTCATCGTACCAGAAGACTATATGACGGACTGCTCCGTCTGATAAGGGTTCAAGAAATTTCTTCTGCAATGCTTTTTTGATTTCTTCTGTGTTCATTAACTAATCCCTTACCCTTCTCTGTAATATGGTATTTTTGATTACTGCTTCTGGGTTTATCAGGTACTGTCATTTCTATAAGATCTTCATTCATTAAAGGAGTTATATTTCATTCTAAAGACTCAGGTTATTATTCCAAGATCCTTATAAATTTTAAGAACAAGTTTATCAGAAATTTCCCTGTGCCTCGGTATTGAAGAAGTTTTTCTGTTAGCAGGATTCCAGTATATAGAATGTCTGCCACCCTCACGTAATAGCTGACATCCGTTCTTAATAAGATGTCTTATTAAATTCCTGTCGCTTCATTACACTGCAATCCTCAGTTCTTCTCTGATTACATTTTTACCTTCTGTTTCCCGTTTTGTCAGTTCTCTATTGGCTTCGATAATAAGCTGTACGGCTTCCTTCAGGTTTTCTCTGACTTCTTCAAGAGTTTTTCCCTGAGTATTTGCTCCCGGTAATTCTTCCACATAACCAATCCACCATTCATCTACCTGTTCAAAAATAGCAGTAAACTTTTCCATTTATATTCCTCCTTCCTTAACTCCCAAGTTTACGGAACATATCTTCCTCATTCTCGCATTTAATTATATTTTTCCCACTGTCAGTATCTTCAAAGGTTTTTCTGGTAATCTCATTCGGGATTTTTACTTCAAAGGGAAGCCCCCTGTGAAGTTTGACCTGAGTAAAGAACAGATTTATTGCTTCAGTAACAGATAGACCGAGTTCTTTAAATATACCTTCCACTTCTGTTTTCAGTTCAGCCTGTGTTCTGGCTCTTATCATTGCGTCTTTAGGCATAATATCACCCCTTAATTATTGTATCTCACATGGGATACAAAGTCAAGTATGTCTGAACCGGGATTTTCAGGATTTAAGGATTAACGGGATGGTTTAATAGTTCGTCTAACCTGTCTATTAGTAAATGGAAAGCTGATATTTTCCTGTCTCTTGTCTCACAATATAAATAATCATAATTGATGTTATTTACTATGTTACAGGAATCTCCATATCGTTTTTTATCATAAAGACCGCAGAATACTCCCTCTATAGCTGAAGGCTTAGAGGGAGATGAATGCGGAGTTACTCCTTTTAGCTAGATTTTTACAGATAACCCACCCTCTAAATATTCCAAAATAAAATATAGATATACATTACTTTGCGTATCTACTACATCAAAAACTAAGTAATACAAAGACTCCAGGCTATTTTTTTTCTAATCCCTGGCTCTGAATATATTTCTCAATTACTCCTATTGTAGCCCCTCCGGTAGATATGAGGCAGTAAGCTCTTGTCCAGAGAAGCGGTTTCCAATAGAATTGAGATAAATGTTTAGAAAATTTTTTTCTGACCAGTCTACTTGAAACGGTTTTAAAATTATTGATAAGTGAAGACATTTTGATATTTGGGTGAGTTGCAATTAAAAGATGTATGTGGTCTGCTTCACCATTGAATTCTAATAGTTCTATTTCCCATTTTTCCGATAGTTTTTTGAATATTTCTTTGAGAAAATCAAGAATTTCAGGAGTGAAACATTTTTTTCTATATTTCGTAACTAACACTAAATGATAGTTTAAACTATATACACAATGATAATGAGCTTTTAATTTCATATAATTCACCTTGACACTAAATAGGATATATTTTATAATAATATCACAGGGAGATGTTCAGGTCAATGATGAAAACATTCAAATACCGTATATATCCAACTAAATCCCAGGAAAGTAAAATAGAAAATACCTTCAGTATGTGCCGTCATCTCTATAATTGGTCACTATCTGAACGTATTACTTCTCATCAGGTATGGAAGTATGCAAAAGACATAGAAAAAGTCATAAATCCTGATAAGAAGAAAATTATCTTTTCTTCTCCTATGGGACAGGTTTTCTATATTAACGAACAAGGATTAACAGTATTAAACCTTCTTACAAGAGTAGAGGGTGTATTCGGCATTCAGTTTACGTCTATCTGGTGTAATGTGCCGATAAAAGTAGATTATTACAGTCAGGCTAATAATCTTCCGTTGTTAAAGAAGGAACGTCCCTGGTATAAAGGAGTTCATTCTCAAGTATTACAGAATACTTTAAAGAGGTTGGATGATGCTTACGATGGTTTTTTTAATGAAGGTAAAGGATATCCAAAATATAAAAAACGTGGAGAATATAGTTCAATAACATATCCTCAGTATGTAATCAGACCTGAAAAAAACAAAATAACAGTGTCAAAAATAGGAGAAATAAAAATAGTCTATCATAGAGCTATACCTGAAGAAGCAACCATCAAAACCCTGACAATAGAAAAAGATGGCGGTAAGTGGTTTGCCTGTTTCTCTTTTGAGATAAAACATACTCATATAGAGCCTGAGCAGGACTTATCGAAATCTATTGGAATTGATATGGGTTTAGTGGACTTCTATTACGGTTCAGACGTGCGACTCGTTAGTGGTACCAGAGAAACATCTCGAAATATTCTGCACCCAATAAAAATGGGTCAAAAGGGAAAAGAAGCAATCAAGAAAAAAAGCTTCTTGAAACCGAGACAACTCATTTATCGTGTAGGTGATGTTCCCACTAATAAAAGGAAAGAACTATTCCTACCCCTGAAGTATCCAGGTGACAGCATAATATCCTATTTAAATAAATTAGCAAGTATTCAGATAGAAGCGATATTAAAAGCGGAAACATACTGGAAGCCTAAACCGGATGTCTGCAAGCAGCTGACTATGAATAGCGAAAGCAAACCTTCGAAAACCATCGTTACGTAAAACTTGCCAAATAAGGCTGACAGGCAGGGATCAAAATATGATCAAGAGGATGACAAGGATGATAAACATGTGTCAGAGTGTATATCGATACTATCCAAAGCCCCGGTGGACTGAAGGATTCTAAAGTCAGAAACAACGATAGATGGGAACGAGTCAAAGAATGGGAAGGTTCTAACAAAAAACAAGTATTGTTAGTAGTTGCTCGCATAAGAAACCACCCATTCTGAGGGATTATGGAAGAAGCAAAGCCAATCTGCCCAAGTGGATTGGATAAGCCGAAAGCCATACTGCTACCAGGGAGATACGTTTTTAAGTAGGAGAGAATATGACTAAAACGGAGATAACATCAAAAGTAGAATGGCCAGATATAAATTGGCGTAAAGTAGAATTTAATGTCTGGAAGCTCCAAAAGAGAATCTATCGAGCCTCAATTAGTGGAAATATCAAACTTGTTCGTAAATTGCAAAAGACCCTGACACAATCATGGTATGGAAAACTCCTGTCAGTAAGACGGGTAACTCAGGAGAACAAAGGGAAAAGAACTGCAGGAGTAGATGGGGTAAAAGTATTAACTCCGGGAATGAGAATAAATCTGGTGGAAACTCTGAGAATAGACGGAAAAGCAAATCCAACAAAACGTGTCTGGACAAATAAGCCGGGAAAAAAGGAAATGAGACCTTTAGGCATTCCAACTATAGAAGATAGAGGAAAACAGACACTAATGAAACTGGCACTTGAACCTCAATGGGAGGCAGTATTTGAAAAAAATTCATATGGTTTCAGACCAGGAAGAAATTGTCACGACGCCATAGCAGCAATCTTTAGCAGCATCAACAAGAAACCGAAATATGTATTGGATACAGATATAGCAAAATGTTTCGATAAAATCAACCACGATAAGTTACTGGAAAAACTAAATACCTTTCCCAAATTCAGACGTCAAATTAAAGCCTGGTTAAAATGCGGAGTAATAGATTTTAGCCAAAAGTCTGAAAAGGAAAGATATTTAGAGACAACAGAAGGAACACCCCAGGGTAATATCATATCTCCTTTACTGGCAAACCTAGCCCTCCACGGTATAGAGAAACGTCTTGAAGAAGAATTTCCCAGTGACAAACAAAGAAGATGGATAGGAGCATACAAAAGTCTTGGACATCAAATAGGAGCACCAAGATTGATACGCTACGCAGATGATTTTGCGGTTCTATGTGAAGACCTGGAAATTATCAAAAGATGTAAAACAATCATTGAAGAATGGTTGAAGGAAATAGGTCTGGAACTAAAAGCCAGTAAAACCCGTATAGTCCATACATTGGAGAAATTGGGAGGGGAAAAAGCAGGATTTCAATTTCTTGGTTTCGAGATACGACAATTTAAAGTGGGAAGACATCATTCTGGCAAGAAAGCAGGGAGCTATAAGAAAGCCGAAAAGAATAATCTACTGGGGTTTAAAACAATTATTAAACCCAGTAAAGATAAGATAAAAACTCACTATAAAGTAATAAAATACTGGTGTGATAAAATGAAAGCTATGGCAGCAGGAGCACTCATCAGGAAACTTAACCCAATTATAAGAGGATGGTGTAATTATCAAAGTCCGTGGAACTCAAAGATAACTTTTTCAAGACTTAACAATCTGATATGGAGTAGACTCTGGAGATGGGCTGAAAGACGTCACCCTGATAAAAACAGGAAATGGATAGCCAGGAAATACTTCAAAAGTCCTAGTAACGAACGTTTATGGACATTCTACTCAAAAACACAGGAAGGAAATACACTAAATCTCTTATACCACAGTGACTTTCCTGCAGGTGTCAGATGGATTAAAGTTAAAGGCAATCGCAGTCCATATGATGGAGATGAAATATATTGGAGTAAACGGTTAGGAAGTAAATATCTAACCTCAGACCCACAAAAATCCAGATTGATAAAGGTTCAAAATGGTAAATGTGCATATTGTAAAACAAGTTTTAAACCGGATGATAAGATAGAAAAACACCATTTAATAGCAAAAGTAAATGGAGGAAGTAGTATTGATAAAAATCTGGTATTACTGCACCTGACCTGTCACGACCGAATAGACTCTCTTAAAGGAGTAAATTATGATAAATGGGTGCTGGAGAAAACTACTGAGAAAGGATGCTGCAGGCAAAGGCAGTAGCCTGGTACTGAGGAGCCGGATGAGGGGAAACTTTCAAGTCCGGTTTTGGAGACCAGTGAGGAGGGGCAACCTTCCCACTGAGTTCAACGGCTCTCATATAGAAGTTCCCCGGTATCTCCGTAAAAGTGAGAAGAAATTAAAGAAACTTCAGAGAAAGTTTTCTGATACACAGAAAAGAACAAAGAAGTGGTATAAGATACTGAAATCTCTACAGAAAGCTCACTTTAAGGTAAAATGTCAGAGAGAAGATTTTCTTCATAAACAGGCTAATAGACTGCTTTGTGATTTTGATGTAATAATTCATGAAGATCTTAATATTCAGGGTATGAAAAGAAGGCCGAAGCCGAAGCAAGATGAAGAAGGTAAATATCTTTCTAATAATGCAGGTGCAAAAGCTGGATTAAATAAATCAATTTCTGATGTGAGTTGGGGAAAATTCTTTGAGATACTGAAATATAAAGCTCTAATATCAGGTAAAACAGTAATAGCAATAGACCCAAAATACACAAGTCAGATATGTTCTGGCTGTGGAAATATGGTACATAAAAGTCTATCTATGAGGACACATATCTGTCCTGTTTGTAATCTTGTAATTCCAAGAGACTATAATTCAGCTATATATATAAAGGACTTGGGCCTGGAGTCCTTGAGCATGGAAGCTCTAGAAGCCCCCGCCATAGGCCGATAGGGCTTGGCGGTGGGAGCAGTCACACCAGTAAAACCTGTGGAATATGTGGTTATATACTGGAAAATCTGGGTGGAAAGAAAGTTTTTAAATGTCCTATGTGCGGATTAGAAATGGATAGGGATTTGCAAGGTGTCCGTAATGTTTATTTACGGACTTTGGTAGATACACCCGCTATAATAAATAAAATATTATAGTGTAATACTAATGAGTATTTATTAATACTTGTTAATAGAAAGGTATCGGTGAATGGCTATGCAAACAATAAGAAAAGATCTCTATGACTTAATAAATGCAATACCTGATGAAGGACTTCAAATGGCGGCAGATTGTTTAAAAGTTCTTGTAAACAAATATAATACATCTGACCCAGAAAATTCAGTTGCTATAAATAAAGAAGAAATCTATCCTTTAGAACTGATAAGTCAGATGGCTTTTGATATGGGCTATGATGATTTATCAGAGAATTTTGATTTTTATACACGTAGAAGAGTAGTTGCCGATGAGTAAAACATATTTTGTTGATACAAGTTACCTTGTTGCTTTAATGAATACCAGAGATCAGTGGCATAAGTCTGCTATTTTCTGGAAAGAACAATTAGCCAGAGAACAGGCATTATTGTTGACTACTGATTATATTCTAATAGAATTTGCCGATGGACTTTCATCTCTAAAATTTCGTAAGGAAGCTGTAAATATTATAATGGCTCTACAAAAGAGCAAGTGGGTTAAGATTGTACCTTCCTCTCAACAGCTACAAAATTCAGGCTTAAACTTATATAAACTCAGGCAGGATAAAGAATGGAGTTTAACTGACTGTATTTCAATAATAGTAATGGAAATGTATGAGATCAGAGATGTGTTAAGTTCAGATAAACACTTTGCTCAGGCAGGATTTAATATGTTAATGATTATATAAACGGTGAACACAATCCTGTTCATCCTTTAATCCCATAAATCCTGGTTCAGACAATCCCGTAATATTCTGCTTTCCTCTCCGTAATCCAATTTATATAATTCTTATCTTCTTCTTCTCATCCAGAATATTCTGAAGTTTTCCTCTTAAATGACTTATATATTCTTCCAGTTCATCTTCTGTCTCAATAACCTTATTCCATTTTACCAGACCGCCTATTTTTATCTGTTCTGTTTCTTTCACAGGCACCGGTGCCGGCCCTGACTCAGGTAATCCATTACCACTCACCTTATTTTTCTCTATTTCCTTATCTATCTGCTTTAAAGAAGTAGATTTCCATTCTTCAATCTCAACAGTAAGAGCTTTAAGTTTCACACAGTCATTAACCCGTTCCACTTCTTTAATCTTACAGGTATATACGGAATTTATGCTCTCTGCAAAAGTGTCTGTTATATATTCTTTGTTTCTCTCCATAATTTCCCTTAAATCCTGAATAACAACAGCGATCTTATCAATAATGGATTTCCTGTAATCAGCTAAAATCTTAATGTGTTCTTCTGCTATATTTCCGGCCAGTAGAGGCAGATCTTTAATCTGTTTATAAGGTTCTTTCATATGGAATATTCTGTTCATTTCTTCCAGATTCTTTTTAGCATCATCAA
This sequence comes from Vulcanimicrobiota bacterium, assembly GCA_040217695.1. Taxonomy (GTDB): domain Bacteria; phylum Vulcanimicrobiota; class SpSt-956; order SpSt-956; family JAKJGF01; genus CALARM01. Next base: position 29,563 of record JBEHWO010000004.1, read on the forward strand.
TAAGATAGGGTTTATCATTTACAAATCTGTTATAATCGGAAAGAGCCCTGTCAAATACCGAAACCTGGCCTTTAAAGAATGACCTTACAGGTTCCATATCTTCAGTAATATCCAGTAAATCTTCTTTATGCTGAATGAGGGACTGAAAAAACTGCAACTCATCATGCAGACACAGCAGTTTATCTAACAGTTTTAAACCTTCTTCGACAATATCTCTGCCTGGATATAATTTATTGCCTGAATATAATGCCTTATAATCTTTTAATTCCATCTGAAAACCTGTAAGGACTTCTTTTGTTTTATTGAATAATCCTTCAGGGTCATCCGGCAGACTGGCTGTTCCTAAGGCATCCATCATTATCTTTTTGACCTGATTTATAACTTCTATCGTTATTTTAGGTCTGGGTTCAAGTAATACTTTCTCGGTGTAATCCTTTTTCGTAAAATAATCAGGTATGGCTTTCTTATCTTTTACATACTCATTCTGATATCTGATTTTTATCTCTCCCAGGGTAAAAAGAGATGTAAGAAGTCCTGCTATATCCAGATCAGACCATCCGTAAGGCTTTTTTGTATATCTGTCTTTAACTGCCTTAACAGTAGTTTTCAAAGACCTTTTACCCTGGGTATCAATAAAACCCTTTACTTCCTCTGTGGCAAGTTTATTAGAGTCCCACTGACTCTGCCTGAATAAATCCAGATCATTTGCATTTAATATCTCAAATAAATCATCTCCATTGTTTATATGCTTTTTCACATAATCCACTCTGGAATATACATTCTCCACCATTTTACAGAGAGAATTGTTTATAATATCCTTTGGATTTCCGCCATTAACAGAAATTTTGTCTCCGCATAAATAGATAATACTGTCTTTAATTGCACCTTCTATGAGAAATTTAACCATGTCTATTATCTTCTGCCTCTCGGAGTTTTTGTTGTTTATTATTTTCTGTATAGTGTCACTGTTCTTAATTGAACCTTTACGGCTCATAAGCTTCTCTATCTGAAGAACCTTCTTTATTTCCTGAAGGAATGTATCATCATCGGGAAACTTTATTAAAATACCGTCTGTTGATTCCATTATCATATTAAAATTAGAAGAAGAATAATTATCATCCCAGTTCGTCATGAATTTAAGAGTAATTTCATATCCCTGATTTCCCCTGGAATAGCTATCCACTTTAGAATTAAAAGGATAATAGTTATAGTTTTTATATTTATACTTTTTATCTTTATAAATATCTTCAAAGATAATATTTGCAGCATATTCTATAATATTCTGCTCCTCTATTTTTATATCCTTGATCTCTCTTTCAATATCCTGTTCTTCATCTGTAAGGAACTCATACTCATCGCCGTTTTTACTCACAAGTGTTTCAGAAACAAGCCTTTCAAGGGATTCTCTTATTGAGTTTCTTAAAATGATTTTATCTTCATCTATATGAGATACACTGAGTGTAATGAGATTTTCCACATTTGGCCTTATCTCTTTTATGTATTTAATCATAAAGAGGATTTTAAGGAGTTCAATATCTTCAGGTTTTAGATGGCCGTTCTCTGATGCCTGGTTGATGGTTCTCTTTATTCCTGAATGAAGGAATGTTTCAATGGATTTATAGAAATAAGAAAACGGAACAAGTCTTCCTGTTTCACAGGTTCCTGTCATCTTACTTGCTTCCTGAAAAGCACTCAGCATAGACCGCTCACCTTCGGAAAGATGTGCTCCCGACGCACCTGTTCTCCTTACCTGTTCAAAGACTTTCTGAACCAGATTGAACTGATATGGAATAAATGGATAAACCTCTGTAAATTCTTCAGGCGAGGTAAAAGATTTCATCTCTGCAGTGGCGGAAGAAAAGCTTATAAGATTACGGAGTATGGTTTTCTTTTCATCATAGTAAAGAGATAAATGAGATTTTACATGGTCTTTCTTTTCCAGGATACGTTTCTTTATGACTGCATCTGTATTATCACTCGAAAGGGTTAACATTGTAGAAAAACGGCCTTTAATCTTTGAGAAATCCCTGCCTTTAAGTTTTGTAATTGAATCTATAGCCTCCTGTGAAGTGACAACTATCCAGGCTCTGCCGTTAAGCATTCTTCCCAGGTCTTCCGTAATGGTCTGAAGATTGAGCATAAGATCTGTATTATCGCCTATATACTGGCCTATTTCATCTACAAGGAATATGACTCTGTGGTCTCCTCTTGAATTACAGTAATCCATAAGGATTCTGGCAAATTTCTCTATACTCAGGGTGTAATTCTTTTCTCCTGTGTCGTACCACTTCTGTGCAGATTCTTCTGACATGTCTGTAGATTCCGTCAGAGCCTTCACTATATTATCACTGTCAAAATAGAAGGATTCTCTGTTTTCTACCCAGTCCTGACCTGTAATGGCTTTATATTTATCTTTAAATAAAGAATACTGTCCTCTTTTATCAAGCTGTCTTTCCAGGTCGGAAAGCCAGGGGATTTCTCCGCAGTAACCCTGCATATCATTAAAGACCTTCATGAATACTTTAACTATGCCTTCTTTGTCTGATTTATTAAGAGCATCGCTTTTTGAATCTATATTAAAAAGTATTACATCTGTTGTTCCTTTTGTGATAGCTCTTTTTATATCCGAAAGAAGCATTTCGTCATGAAATTTGTCCTGGAAGAACTGAAGAGAGGTTTTACCGTCTACAGTCTTATTGGCCAGAAGGTAAGAGAGGATTTTGATGAAGTGTGATTTGCCTGAGCCGAAAAATCCCGATACCCAGACACCTATTTTATCTGTCTTATAATCCAGGGATTTTATATAGGAAGAGAAAAAGTCATGGAAGTGTTTATCCATTTCTTTTGTTACTACATATTCATCAAGTTCCTGATAGACATTGTCATAGTCATCCTGTTCTACCTTGATGACACCGTTTATGTTTCTGTATATGTTCTTTTGAAAAAGCTCTTCGATTTTCATCTCATCTCTCCTATTCTATCAATTTAAATGCTCTGTAGTAATTATCATCTCTGAATTTACCGAACAACTGAAGCTCTATCTGGTTATATTTCCCAGGGAAAAACATGATTACAGGAATCCTGTCCAATACGGAATGAAGGTTATTCAGTATGGTATGAGACCGCACCAGAGGCCAGACTTTCCCTATACCTGTAAGGAAAATAAGATTATGCCCTTCTATCTTATCCTTAATGATTTTTATGAAATTTTCAGGCTTTAAGACAGGATATAAGGCCTTCTTTAATTCCTTATCTCCTTTAGCCTTTTCCATTGGGATTACCTTATCAAATATCTTCTTATTTTTAAGGATTTCAAGCATAATGTTATAGAGATCTATTTCTACAGGTTTTATATCTGCCTCAGCAATAGATAGCTGTTTGAAGATATATTTAATATAATCCCTTATAAACAATTCGTCTTCAGGGGGATAGTCGAAAATATAAAACCCCAGTTCATTACCGAGGCCTCTGTTTTCAAGGAAATCTCTGTCTGTAATCTTTGATAGAATTTTTTCCAGATTTTCTTTTGTATTCAATATGTATCTCTCCTCTGCAGCTATCAAGTATTTCAGTTAAATTTTAACCGGTCACTGTTCACTGATAACTGTTCACTGATAATTAGTCCCTTCTATACAGGCCAGAAACTGCCTCTCTCCCTTCTGGAGAAGATGGGCTTTCAGGTCAGGATGAAGTATTTTTCTCTGCAGGCTTCTGTCTCTTTTGAGTATTTCTGTTTCAGATAATATCTTCTTTATTACAGACTTCAGCTTCTTAACAGTGCTTTCCTGCCAGGCTGCTACTTTCTCATCTTCTTCTGCTTTTTTCTGAAAGAACAGAGAAAAATCCATATCTTCAAGGCCCTGTCCAGGAAGAAGTTTTTCTTTAACTACCTCTTCCATAAATTCATAAAACAGGCGATTTGTCTTATATATGGTCCAGAGAGTAATGATCTTACCTGTTTCACTCATACCATGGACAAGTATGTTTAAGAGATATTCATCCAGTAGAGAAAGTCTTTTCTTTAATGATGAAATTCTCTGGTAAATCCTGTTTTTAGTATCATATTGAAATATGTTCTCACCATATATCTTTTCCTTTATCTTATCTTCAGACAGTCCCTCAAGGATAAGAGCTGCTGTTTCTCTCATTTCAAAATATAATAAAGGATCTCCTGTGAGAGAAGCTGAGTATTCCAGGGTTATGGGGTTCATAGTTTACTCCTGTTTTTATTGATAAAGATTTATTACATATTCTATATGTACAAATATATTCCTATAGATTTAATATTTAATCGTCAACTAACTTCTCTATCAAGTAAATACAAATAAGTTTCATTATAATAGTACCTGACATGGAATACAGGGTTAAAAAGAAGGAATTATATTTAACTTTATAGAATGTTTATGAATATTTTTATGTGTTAAAGGACATTATAGAAATGATCTGTTTTAAATGCGGAGAAGATAACCGGCCCGGCACAAGAATGTGTGTTATTTGCAATGCAAAATTGATATGCCCCCCTGTAAGTGATAACGATACAGGAATTGACATAAAAGAATTCGGTTCAAAGGGCGATCCATTCGGGACAAAATCGAAAAAATTTGAGTTCTCCTATAACTACAAAACAGGGAATTTCATGAAACTTATAGAAGTAGTTGAAGGTATTCTGGAAGGGAATAAACAGGAAGATGATCTGAGAGAGTGCCTGTCTGTCATAGAAAAAGGTGCTGACAGTTATCTTTATAAATCCCTTCCCGGGATAAGAAAAAAGATAGAAGCACCTGCTGCCGCAAATTACCGTCATATTTTAGAAAGAGCAGCCAATCTCACCGAAATGGGGTTTCATAAGTTTCTGGAAACAGTAGAAGAGATAGAAATTTTTTTCCAGGATAAAAAAAGTTATCATCTCGAAAAAGGCCTTGATATATGTCATAAAGCAAACAATCTTGTAAGTTACGGATGTGTTCTGGCTGAAAAATTTGAACATGGCGAAGATATTACGGAAATAAACAGAGAAATAGATGAATATTTAAAGAAAGAACATATTTCTTTATGACGGGTAATAATAAACCGGATTTATTACCGGGGTGAGCATAAATAATACATATAAGCTCTTGAGAATCGTAACTCATTACGATTCTCATATAAATACTTAAATATAACTGTCATACAATTAACCGGATGCCATATTGAAATTCCTGTGTATTTAAATTATTGAGGAGGTTTAACAATGTTTAAAAAAATTCTATTTCTGTCTCTTTTATTCTTACTTACTTTTACCTGCTGTTTTGCCCAGTCGGAACCTGAATTAAAGCTCTATGATCAGGCAATTGAACTGGAAGGGACAGATCTTAACGGAGCTATAGCAAAATACAATGAGATAATAAAAATTAAACCTGAATTTATCGAAGCCCATGTAGCACTCGGACGTTGCTACAGAAAGGCAAAAGATTATGATAATGCCATTAAAATATACACTCATTTATTAACAATAAAGGGAGATTTTCTCCTTACTTATAAAGAACTGGGATGGATCTATCTGGATAAAAATCAGACAGATAAATCGCTGGAGTATTTTCAAAAAGCATGGAATCTCGCGCCGGACAACGGTTACGTGGAAGCCTGCCTCGGCCTGATTTATATCGAGAAAAGATTTTATAATATCGGCATAAACCACTGTACCAGAGCTCTCAGAATTGACAGGGACTGCGTTCCTGCCTATAACAATCTTGCAAGAGCATGTTATAAACTGGGTAAAATCGATGAAGCAATAACATATGCACAGAAAGCAATTTCACTGGACCCTGATTATGCATGGGCCTATAACAACCTGGGAACATGTTATTACCACAAAAAGGAATATGATAAAGCCATTAAAGAATTGAGTACAGGGCTCAGAATCTGTTTTGACGGGAAAGATACGTCCCATATAAATATATTCAGACTTTACAATAATCTCGGCCTTACTTATTTCGGACAGGGACAGCTCGATATGGCTTTTCTCCATTTACAGAAATCCATAGAGGCAGATCCCAATAATCCTGCTGCATACAACAATGTGGCCTGGTTTTATGCGCAGAATGAGCTTAACCTGGATGAAGGATTGAAGCTGGTCCGGAAAGCTATAGATATGGAACCTGATAATGCTGTTTATTTAGACACACTTGCAGAATTATATTACAGAAAAAAAGATTACCCCGGAGCCATAGAAACTATAGAAAAAGCAATAGAGCTTGATCCGAAATCGGAAGTTTACAGAGAGCAGAAGAAAAGATTCGAAGAGAGAAAGTAGTGAGTGGTGAGTCGTGAGTAGAAGCTTACTCTTACTCACGACTCACAATTCACGCTTCACGAACTTATGCAGGCTCCAGTTCTACATTGCAGTTGGGACATTTGACAGAAGTCAATCCTCTTACTACAATGGTATTACAGCAATTTTTACAGAGTATTTTTTCACAGAGCGGACATTTTCCAAATCTCATTACGTCCAGCTTCTGTCCTTTGTATTCTACAGAAGAAGCCTTTCTTGAAATAATACCGCCGCAGTTGGTACACCTTAATTTATCGCCTTGCAGAAAAGAACTCAGAGAAGGGCCTTTTACCCTGGAAAGCTTTTCTATTTGATCTGAGAAGAACGTTGAAAATCTCTGAAGCAAACTTTCACTGGGTATAAAGGACGGCCCGCCTTCCATTTTAAATTTCCTTTTGAGTCGGGTTAATACTTTTGAAGCTGCAGTTTTTACAGATTTATCACTGTCTTCTTCAGCCACTTCCGTCAGGGCGTCTATTGAATTTTTGGATTCGAGTTCTCCAAGGAATTCTATTGCCAGTTTTCTCTTATCAGGCTCGGAATCACTGAGGAGCTGGAGAAAATAATCGACGCCGTCTGCACCGAGATGTTTGATTACTTTCTTTATTGTATTACGGCCCTTATCCTTTTCAGATGTATAATCTTCTATTAAAACAGGGATTATTTTATAGCCGAATTTGCATAGACTTTCTTCGGCAAGCACTGCAGTATCTCCGTCTTCTTCTATTAATATCCTCACAAGAAATTCAATTGCCTGGGGGCCTCCTATGTCAACTATGGATTTTATCAATATCCTGTTTAACTCCGGATCATCTTTATTAATCATATTTCTCAGATTATAAAGCGCATCTTCGGCCTTTAACCTGCCCAGTACAGATGCAATAGTTTTTTTAACTTCCGGAGTTTCTTCATCATCCAGAAGGTCTATAAGAGGATTTACAACCTCTTCATTTTTCATCTTTCCTAAAAATTCCACACAGGCTATTCTTATTTTCCAGTTTTCATCTTTAAGGCCTTTAAGGAAAGGTTCTGCTCCGAGATGGAGTAATTTATCCAGTGCTTCAAGAGCATCATTGCGAACCTCATCACTTGAATTGCCTATAGCTTTAACTAAAATAGCCGCAGAATCCTTTGTGCCTATAGTAGTAAGGAACTTTACCGCTCTTTTCCTGTCTTCCAGATGAGGACTGCCCAGTTCCCTACCTATTTCTGTCAGCATAGGTACAATTGCCCTGTTTATTTCTTCAAGAGCAACCAGTGCAGTTTTTCTTACTTCTTCATTCAGATCAAGCCTCTGAATCGTTCTCAGATGGGTAATGGCTCTAAAATCTCCGATTTTCCCCAGAGCCATGGCCACGGCAACCCTGGTATCTTTGTTCGTATCGGAAAGAGCTTTAATAAGAGACGGCACTGCTCTTTCATTACCTATTTTACTCATGGTTATTGCCGTAGCTGTCCTTATATCAGGATTGTAATCTGAAAGCAGTTCCATAAGATGATCTACAATTTCAGCTTCCTTATGGTTTGCCAGCTCTTTTACTGTATTTAACCTTACAGAGTCGTCCTGATTTTTCAAATCAGATAATACTTTTCTCATGTCCTTCATAAAAAATATCCTTCGTTATTTATATGAGAATCGTAACGCGTAACGCGTAACGCGTGACGGGAGGAAAAAATTCTCATACTTAGTTGTGACCTAACCGGTCATGGTTGTTAGTTAGCTGTTATTAATCCTTTACCACAAAGGGATTTTACTGTAAATACAGACTGATGTTAATTACTGAGGTGAGCATAAATAATACATATATGCTCTCGTAACGCGTAACGCGTAACGGGAGGAATTATTTTATTGCATGCTTATGCCCGGGTCAGTATATCATGAATTATACTTTATTATTAAGTGAAGGTCAATTTTATAAAAAAATTTGTATTATCAAAAATTTCTAAAATTGCTTTAATTCAGAAGGAAGTCATATATCTGCGGTGAATATTTTTTTATGAAACTCAAATTGGATTACAATATTCTCCCAGGCCAGAACAGATTTTTTCTGGATTATATTTCAGGCACAGGTGAAGCATGCAGATTTTTTTCTTATGGCCCGTATGATGTTCAGGCAGCTTTAAAAAAAGGACATACATGTCACAGACGTTCCGAAATCTCAAAGATAATTACAGATTATAATTTATCCCTGAACAGCCCGGAAGAGGCAATAGAAAATGCGAAGAAACTGTCAGATGAAAAAGTTTTTACTGTAATAACAGGTCAGCAGGCAGGTTTTCTCGGAGGCCCTCTTTATACTGCATATAAGATAGCCACTGCCATAAATGTTTCGGAACAATTAAACAGAGAGTTTCCTGATTTTCATTTTGTCCCTCTCTTCTGGCTCGCCTCCGAGGATCATGATTTTGAAGAAATCAATCATGTAAATTTTATAAAAGACGGAGAAATAGGAAAAATAAAATTTGACTGGCATGATAAAGGAAGATCCATTTACGATATTCCTATGTCAGAGAAAATTTCCGTAATCACTGAGACTTATTTCCAGTATCTCCCCCCATCTACTCACAGAGAGCCAATAAAAAATCTCTTTCTCCCTTCTCACGATAAAAAATATTCCCTGTGGACAGCAAAATTCTGGAGCAGATTATTCGGCAGATACGGCCTTATCGTTATAGAACCTCACATACTCCGGCCTCTGGCAGGAGAATTATTTACAAAAATTCTTAAAAATCATCGTGAAATAAATAAAATACTGGAGATTACAAACAGAGAAATTTCCCGGTGCGGTTATACTCCTCCCATTGACAATACAGGTTTATTTATCTATGACGAAAATTTCAATCGTATCAGAGTCAAAAACCCGGAATGTTATATAAAAACAGCAGATCCGAAAAATTTTTCTCCTGACGCTCTGCTACGACCTATCGTTGCAGACTATCTGCTTCCTGATATAGCCAGTATTGTCGGAAGCGGCGAACTCTGTTATCATGGGCAGATTAAAAATATATATGAATATTTTAATGTAGATCAGGCAGTAATCATTCCGAGACAGAGCTATACCTTCATATCTGATAAAGATAGAGACTGCATGAAAAAATACAATATAACTCCGGAGGAAATATTCAGAGTAAGCTTTGATGATTTCTTCAAAAGACTCAGATCTGAAAAGGAAACATCTCTCTTTGCAGAAGTAAAGGAAAAAGTAAGAATTGAAATAGAAAAACTTTCCTCTCATCTGAATAAAATAGAGCCGAATCTTGTAAAAACGAATGAACAGACTCTGAATACAGCACTGAATGCCCTGAACAAACTGGAAGATAAAACCGTGAAAGCAGTAATGTCCAGACAGGGCTATTCCAGAAAAGAATTAAGAGAGCTTGCGCAAGCTCTTATGCCTGCGGGAAAACTCCAGGAAAGGGTTTTCCCTGTAACTCATTTTTTAAATCATTACGGAATCGAATATTTTATTGAAATACTTTTAAACAATAAAGATGTTATGAATTTTAAACATTGTGTTATAAGTGAGTCGTGAAAAGTGAAAAGTGAGTCGGGAAACGTGAAAAGTGAATGGTGAGTCGTAAAAAGTGAGTCGCAGAGGCGTTTAAACAAAGGCCAATCACGTATTATGCATTACACATCACCCGTGACGCGTTACGCGTTACGCGTCACGATTATAACGCATCACGCATCACGACTTACGTCTCACGACTCACGAACATAAGGAGGTAATTATTACGCAACAAAAAACCATTATGGCCTTCGGCGCCCATCCCGATGATATAGAAATAACCTGCGGAGGAACTCTCATAAAATTAAAACAGCAGGGTCACAGAGTAATATGCTGTGATATGGTAAGAGGTGAAATGGGTACCAGAGGAACTGTAGAGACGAGAGAAAAGGAATGTGCTGCCGCAAGTCAGATCATGGGAATAGACGGAAGAGAAAATCTGTGTCTTGAAGACGGATTTATTTCTCCCACCAGAGAGAACAAAATAAAAGTAATACAGGCTATAAGAAAACATAAACCTGATATTATTATGGTGCATTATTACAGAGACAGACATCCTGATCACTACAATACATCACAGCTGGTTTATGAATCCACTTTTCTTGCAGGACTGGCAAGGATTGACACAGGACAGGAATTTCACAGAACGAAAAAGATAATTTATTACCTGGGATGGATTGAATTCAAACCGACTTTTATAGTAGATATTACAGAACAGTTTGAACAGAAGATAAGGGCAATCTATGCCTATGAAACACAGCTCAAACCGGATGATACTTCATACCCTCAAACAAGACTTACCAGTAAAGAACATCAGTGGAAGATTTTAAACAGAAATAAACACTACGGTGCCCTCATAGGCAAAAAATACGGTGAACCTTTCTTTATAAGAGCTCATATGGAAGTGGATGATCTCACAAAAGTAAGATTTCATTCCCTTTAACAGTAAGCAGTGAGTGGAAATATGTTTTACTCACTGCTTACTTATAAAAACTTTAAGACGATTTCGTAAAAAATGCTCTCACTATACCTGTCACGACTCCCATGCCATTGTAAATTAATAGTCTTTATGATAGAATTTATATGAAAATGATGAAGTCTTATGCTTCACTGTTTATTAATTTTCATATCTGGTTGTGACCGCTCCGGTCATGTCTGTTATTATGAGTCCGGATAAAACACCGGATATCTCTAATCCTGATGCAGTCAAATATATTATGAAAGATGAGCTGATAAAATGAATATAGGCATTAACTGTTACCCCACCCATGGAGGAAGCGGCGTAGTAGCGACAGAACTGGCCAAAGCCCTGGGAAGACGGGGTCATGACGTATCAATGATCAGTTATGATCTCCCTTTCAGACTGGATGAAATAAACGATAGTGTATCCTATTATGAAGTAACGGTAGAACAATATCCCCTGATGAAATATTTCCCATATACACTGGCACTGGCAAGTAAAATGGTGGAAGTAGTAAAGGAAAAAGATATTTCCGTAATGCATGTTCATTACGCTATTCCCCATTCCATAGCCGCTATTCTGGCAAGGGATATATTAAAAAAAGAAAAATCTCTTAAAGTTATAACAACCCTTCACGGAACAGATATAACACTGGTAGGAAACAACGCATCCTTTAAACCTATAACAAATTACGCCATAGAAAATTCCGATGCAGTAACGGCAGTATCACAGTTCCTGAAAAAAGAAGTATGCCGTCATTTTGATGTGGACTGCAGTAAAGTCGAAGTTATCTATAATTTCTTCGATACAGGTACAGATCACATGCCTCTTCCGAGATGCCTTGCTCCTTTTTGTTGCTGCGGGAAAGCAGTGGTCGTACATATTTCAAATTTCCGTCCCGTAAAACGCATAGAAGATGTAGTAAGAGCCTTCTATCATATATGGAAAGAAATACCTGCAACTCTCCTGATGGTAGGAGACGGACCTGATAAAACAAGAGCATCTGATCTTGCACAGGAACTGGGAATGAAAAAAGATGTTCATTTTATGGGAGTAATTAAAAATATTTTACCTGTAATCAATGCGGCAAATCTCCTGCTCCTTCCTTCTCAGACAGAAAGTTTCGGTCTCGTAATACTGGAAGGTATGTCTACAGGTGTGCCTGTTGTGGCAAGTGATACAGGAGGCATTCCCGAAGTAGTTGAACACGGTGTAACAGGCTATCTGGCCCCTGTTGGCGACACAGAAGCAATGGGAAAATACGGCCTTAAAATACTTACCGATAAAGAATTGTATGCAACAATGAGTGAAGCAGCCAGAAAAAGGGCCAGAGAAAAATTCCATACCGATGATATAGTGGCACAGTACGAAAATCTATATAAAAAGGTAAGCGAGTCATAAAAATCTGTCATGAACACTCTCAAAAATCATTATCCTGTTATCCTGACAACTGTAATATTTCTCGCTATAGTAATAAATATAATCTCCGGAGATATAAGGCAAAATGAAGGGAATTTTATCTATGCAGGAGATGATTGTTATATACATATGTCTATGGCCAGGAATTTTTCTCAGTACGGTGTTTGGGGAATAACAAAATATGAATTTTCTTCTTCATCGTCTTCATTACTCTGGACACTGTTACTTTCGGCAGTTTATTTTTTATTCGGCGTAAATGATATATGGCCCCTTGTAATAAATCTTATAATATCTCTTTTTATGATTTTTCTCCTGTATTTTATTTTAAGGATTTATAAAGTAAATTCTTTTTTTATTTTCTTTATATTACTGGCAATAATATTTCTCACCCCTCTCTTTACTCTTGTATTACTCGGCCTGGAACATATAGTACATACGGTTATTACTATAAGCATTATCTATCTGGCATCAGTCCTTCTTTCAAATGAATATGTCCTGTCTGGAAAAACTATTTCTTTCAGAGAAGTTTTATTATTAATATTATCTGTTCTCGTAACTATGACAAGGTATGAAGGAATATTTTTAATTTTTGTAATTTCTTTAATGTATATGTTTCGAAAAAGAATATCCCATGCCTTATTAATAGCCCTTGCAGGATTTTTACCTGTAGGAATATACGGACTCATATCTCTTACAAAAGGATGGTATTTCCTGCCCAACTCTGTTTTATTAAAAGGTTACGGATATTCGCCTTTTACATCTTACGCGGATCTCATCATCTTTGCCCTGGTCAAATACAGGAAACTCGTAGAAAATCCTCATATGTTAATGCTTATTATCGGTTCTTTATTCTTATTTTATATACTCTACAGCAAAGATAAAAAACTATGGAAAGATAAGAACATTATGCTTATCATTTTTACCGGCCTGGCCTTACTGCATATGTTCTTTGCAAGTACAGGATGGGTATACAGATATGAAGCCTATCTTGTAGCAGCAGGCATATTTTTTATATCTGCAGGTTTGAGTGAATATGTTCATTTTACCCGTGATAAAACCATGTTACCACAGTACGTGACAGTAATAATCCTCTGTCTTCTTATGAGCCTTTCTCTTGTTGAAAGGTCATATGAAGCTTTTAATATTAATATAAAAGCATCATCGGATATATACAGGGAACAGTATCAGATGGGATTGTTCCTTAAAAAGTTTTACAACGGAGAAACTGTTGCTCTGAACGACATAGGCGCTACAAGTTATCTTTCGGAGATCAAAATTCTGGACATATGGGGGCTGGGAAGTCTGGAAATAGCAAAAGCCAATATAGGAAAATATTACACATCAGATGAAATATACAGACTGGCTGCAGAAAAACAGGTTAATATAGCAATATGCTATGAACTGCCTGAAATACCATCCGGATGGATTAAAGTCGGACAACTGGAAGTTCCTGATGCTACTGTTTCAGGGAAAGCCGTTTCCTTCTACGGGATAAACTCTTCAGAAGCTGACAGGCTGGCACGTAACCTTAAAAATTTTAAATTTCCACAGGGAACTGCAATGTTTATTACCAGAAAGGTGCAATAATGGTTATCAAGAATCATGACGCGTAACGCGTGACGGGAGGATAATAACAACAATTTGCCGATGAATACAGACATATACTTATAACGGAGGTGTTACCATTGTCTTTAGAACCAGGAACCATACTTAACAATATTTACAGAGTTGAAAAAATCCTGGGAAAAGGAGGTATGGGTAATGTATATCTTGTAGACAGAGAGGGGAAAAAATTTGTTGTAAAAGAACTCATATTTGCAGAAGGCACAGGTTTTGACGATGAAACTGCGAGAGAAATCTTCTTTCGTGAAGCGGAGTTCATGGCAAAATTCGACCATCCGGGCCTGCCGAAAACTTACGGTGTGTTCAGCCAGAACGGCCGTGATTATATTACAATGGATTACATAGAAGGTAAAACCCTTGAAGAAATAATAAATGCTTCAAAAGTACCTCTGAAAGAAGAAAAAGCCATAAAATGGGCCATAGAAATTGCAGGTATTATAGATTATCTTCACAACTCCTTTCATGCACCTGTCATATACAGAGACCTGAAACCGGCAAATATCATTGTAACTCCTTCCGGAAAAATAAAACTTGTAGATTTCGGTATAGCAAGATTTTTTAATCCCGATAAAAATACAGATACCTTCAGATGCGGTTCCCCGGGCTATGCGGCACCGGAACAGTATAAAGGAAGAGGACAGAGCGGAACACAGACAGATGTATTCGGCCTGGGAGTAATACTGTTTCAGATGCTTACGAAATATGATCCCACGGTAAAACTGTTTACTTTTCCTCCCATGAAATCCTTAAATTCATCCGTAACGCCGGAACTGGAACGAATCATTACCAGATCCATACAGATTAATCCTTTAAAACGTTATATAAGTATGGACGAATTCAGAGAAGAGCTTCGAAGATATCTGGGTATCGCAGAATCTTACAGTGAATCATGTTACAACTCACATACTCCCGTGCCTCCTCAACAGGGTTCTGACCTTAATATCAGAACCATAGCCGGGATTATTATAGTAGTGGCAATTTTATTTACTATACTGTTTAGCGGAGGTCAGGCAACACCATTTATAATAGCTCTGATTATAGCTTTTTTTATTTTTTACGTTATTGCCTTTATACTTTATACACTGGGTACCATGCTTCTATCCGTAATTACAGGTAAAAAATACGGATATAACAACATTATCGTTATAGTTCTCGCTATAATTCTTATGTTTACCCTGCCTTTTTTAATGGCTTTTTTATCAGCTTCATCAGGCAAAAAGCACGGGCAACTTGCGGCATGTGAATCAAATCTAAAAAATATTGCCACTGCCCTGGAGATGTATGCTACAGATAATACAGGCGATTACCCTCATGACCTCCTGTATCTCACCACGTTACAACCGGTAGGAGGGTATATGAAAACTATTCCCATGTGTCCGGCTTCAAGAGGAAACACATTCTATCTTTATACAAGAGCAGACAACCCCGATAACTTCACACTCTGGTGCAGTCATCCCGATGCACATGAATATGCAGGGCTGAAAACAGGCTGGCCTCAGTACACACCGGGACAGGGTTTGAAAACAAAAGAATAATTTTCTCATCCTTGACATATATGTTCCTTTATGTTATTATATTAGTGTAAAACTTACATTAAAGTTAGCGTTTAAAAAACACTATATAAAATAATATAGAAGCAGGTGAAAAACATGTTAGGTTATTTTAAAGCTCAGCCGGCAGAATATATAATCAAATACAGTTCGGGAAAAATAGTAAAACAGGGAAAAGGACTGGCATTTTTTTATTTGAAATACAACACCCAGATAGTTGTGATACCAACTACAAGCATAGATTCTAATTTTGTATTCAATGAGACTACAAATAATTTCCAGTCAGCCACACTTCAGGGACAGTTTACCTATCACATAGAAAACCCGGTTCAGGCAGGTAATCTATTGAATTTCACCATAAATCCCGTGACAAGACTTTATGTTTCGCAGGATCCGACAAAATTACAGCAGCGTATAGCAAATGTAATACAGATGGAAACAAGAGGAGAAATACAGAATAGAACACTGGAAGAAACGCTGAGTCAGTATCAGGACATTGCTCTGTCTGTTCTTAAACGTATCAGAGAAGGGAAACTCCTTGAAAATCTGGGTGTAGAACTTTTAAATATTTATTTTCTTTCTGCAAAACCCACTCCTGAAGTAGGGAAAGCACTGGAAGCAGATTACAGAGAAACACTGCTCCGTAAAGCAGACGAATCAATTTACAGAAGAAGGGCTGCCGCAGTAGAGGAGGAAAGAAAGATAAAAGAAAATGAATTGAATACCCAGATTACTCTGGAACAGCAGAAACAGCAGCTCATTGAACTGGAAGGAATAAATGCAGAGCGGAAGGCCCGGTATGAGGGAAAAGCTCTGGCACTGGAAGCTGAATACAGATCTAAAGCAATTGAACTGGAACTTGCTCCTTATAAGACAATGGATCACAGAACTGTTCTGGCTCTCGCAATGAAAGAACTGGGAGAAAATGCCGGCAAAGTGGGAAATCTTACCATTACGTCGGAAATACTTGCTGCGTTGCTTGATGGGAAAAAGTGAGTCGTGAAAAGTGAAGAGTGAAAGGGATGCTTACCCGTCACGCATCACGCATTACGCATCACGCGTCACGATTACGGAGTGATACACATGTCTGAAAAATTTGAAAAAATAGTAATTATCACAAAAAAAACAGATCTCGAAGAACTGATAGAACGATTCAATACAAAAGATCAGGCCAGATTTTATATTGAACATATGAATCTTTCTTTTGATGAATATGAAGATTCTCACAATACATATTTAGATGGCCTTGAACATTTAAAAAAATTCCTCCCGTTATCCATACCGTATCAATTTATAGAAAGAGCTTTTTTACCTTCCTTTACCTTCGGAGACTGTGATCTTGTCATCACTGTCGGCCCTGACGGTCTGGTTGTAAATACGGCAAAATACCTGTCGGGACAGAAACTCCTTGCTTTTAATCCCGATCCGGGCCGTATTGACGGTATACTTGTTCCTTTTTCTATCTCCCTATGTAATGTTATACTGAAAAAAGTAATATCAGGTAACTTTAACGTCAAAAATATCTCTATGGCGAAGACAGAACTCAATGACGGTCAATCTATATACGGTCTGAATGATCTCTTTATAGGCCACAGAAGCCATGTATCTGCCAGATATTACATATGCCATAAAAAACGGGGGGAACATCAGTCTTCAAGCGGTATAATAGTATCTACAGGTGCAGGTTCTACAGGATGGTTTCGCGCAATTATTACAGGTGCAGCAGGTATGGTATCGGCTTTTTCAAAAGAGAAAGACATCAATCATATAAAGGGGAAATATCGCTTCAACTGGGAAGCTGATTATCTCTACTACAGTGTCCGCGAACCTTTTATAAGTAAATCATCACAGGCAAACATGATTTTCGGTAAAATAGAAAAGGGGGAATCGCTGGATATTACATCTTCTATGCCGCAAAACGGTGTTATCTTCAGTGACGGCATTGAGACAGATTATCTGGAATTCAACAGCGGCTCTGTTGCCAGAATCAGCCTGGCAGAGAAAAAACTTCATCTTATTTATGACTAGATTTTCAATAAGAGACTGTAAAGAAATAAGCCTTGCAAATTGTCAGAACGGTTATTATCCTCGCGTGACGCGTTACGCCTTACGCGTCACGATATAGACTGTAAATATAATGGAGTTATTTTTTTACAGACACCAGGGAGCAATAATTATGGAAAAAATATCCCGCTACAGAGGTTGTCTTCTGGGTCTTGCCACAGGTGATGCCCTGGGAACAACCCTTGAATTTCAAAGGCCCGGTTCTTTTAAAGAAATTACTGACATGACCGGAGGAGGGCCTTTTCGTCTGAAAGCAGGTCAATGGACAGATGATACCTCTATGGCCCTGTGCCTTGCCGAAAGTCTCATAAAAAAGAAAGGTTTTGATCCTGTAGATCAGATGGAAAGATATGTCAGATGGTTCAGAGAAGGACATTTAAGCAGTAATGGCATATGTTTTGACGTAGGTATAACTGTGGCCTCGGCTCTGAGGCTCTTTGAAAAAACAAAAAAACCGTTCTGTGGTTCTACAGATCCTTATTCTGCCGGCAATGGTTCCCTAATGCGTCTTGCGCCTGTACCGATGTTTTACGGAAGACATCCAAAAGAAGCAATAGAAAAATCAGGAGAAAGCTCCAGAACTACACATGGAGCGGCCGATTCCGTAGACGGGTGCCGATATTTCGGCGGACTTCTTGCCGGAACACTTGACGGAGCAGAAAAAGAAGAAATACTTTCTGAAAGATTCAGTCCTGTGCCGGAATACTGGGATAAAAACAGTCTTGTTCCAGAAATAGATGAAATTGCCTGCGGATCTTTTAAAAGGCGGAATCCGCCTGAAATAAAAGGAACAGGTTATATCGTGAAATCCCTTGAAGCTTCTCTGTGGGCTTTTTATCACAGTAACAATTTTAAAGAAGGAGCCCTTATGGCAGTCAATCTCGGCGATGACGCAGATACAACAGGAGCCATTTACGGCCAGATTGCCGGAGCTTATTATGGTATGGAACATATACCGAAAAAATGGCTCAAAAAAATTTCATACAGTGAACTTATTACATCTTTTGCAGATCAAATTTTTCAGATGTCCTCTGAAAACTGAAAAGATATGCAAGTCGAAATTGCATTTGTAAACAAATACAGCGCGTTTAGCCGGACTCCGCCACTCATGTTGCCATGAGGTGGGATTCGAACCCACGAGACTTTTCAGTCACTATATCCTCAGATGTTTGTAGGCAATTTCTGTCAGAGCATATCTTTTATATGATTATATCACAGAGAAACATTTAATACAATATCGGTCGTGACGCGTAACGCGTAACGCGTGACGGGTGGATCGTGATGCGTGATGCGTAATGCGTAATGCGTGTTATCACCGGTACCGGGCGACCACAGTGGGTCGCCCCTACTGACTCACCACTCACCCTTCACTCTTCACTTTTCACTTTTCACTTTTCACGACTCACGACTCACGACTCACTTTTCACTCTAAATATTCCGTGATAAATTTCTTTTTCCATTCTATATAAAATCACCTGTCATTTTTAAACACAATCCTCCTTGACCGCTTTTCTTATTTTGCATATAATATAATTTTATAATATTTTAAGAGAAAGGCAGAGAATTATGTATAGCATTAAAGAAGATTTACTGAAAGAACTCAATGAAATAAAAGAAAGTGGTCTTTTTAAGAACGAAAGAATAATTACTTCACCGCAGGGTGCCGGTATAAAAGTCAGAGATAAGGAAGTACTGAATTTCTGCGCCAATAATTATCTTGGTCTTTCAAATAATCCGGAACTTATTGAAGCGGCAAAAAAATCACTTGCCAGTCATGGCTTTGGCATGTCTTCAGTTCGTTTTATCTGCGGTACCCAGGATATTCATAAAGAACTGGAAAAAAAGATTTCAGATTTCCTGGGAACAGAAGATACAATCCTCTATACGTCATGTTTCGATGCAAATACGGGCCTCTTCGAAACTATTCTGGATAAAGACTGTGCCATCATAAGCGATCAGTTAAACCATGCCAGCATAATAGACGGTATAAGACTCTGCAAAGCAGAAAGAAAACTTTATAAACATTCCGATATGGAAGAACTGGAAAATTACCTGAAAGATACCAGGCACTGCAAAATCAGACTTATTGCTACAGACGGTGTTTTCAGCATGGACGGACATATTGCAAAACTGAAAGAAATATGTGATCTTGCAGAGAAATACAATGCCCTTGTAATGGTAGATGACTCTCATGCCGTCGGATTTATGGGTAAAACAGGGAGAGGTACGGCAGAACACTGCGGTGTTGCAGGCAGAGTGGATATAATAACAGGTACTTTAGGCAAAGCCCTTGGAGGAGCATCAGGCGGTTTCACAAGCGGTCATAAAGAAATTATAGATAAATTACGTCAGAGGTCAAGACCATATCTGTATTCAAACACTATGGCACCTTCCATTGTATCGGCAGGTATAAAGGTGTTTGATATTCTGACTAAAAGTACGGAACTCCGTGACAGACTCGAGCAAAATACGGCATATTTCAGAAAGAAGATGACAGAGGCGGGATTTAACATAAAAGAAGGGGAACATCCCATTGTACCAATCATGTTAGGCGATGCAAAACTCGCACAGGACATGGCATCGGATCTTCTGGAAGAAGGCATTTATGTAACAGGATTTTTCTATCCTGTAGTTCCGAAAGGTGAAGCAAGAATAAGGGTTCAGATTTCTGCAGGTCATACAATGGAACATCTGAATAAGGCCATAGCAGCTTTTACCAGGGTCGGGCTCCATCATGGCGTAGTGAAGGCGAAATAACATCGTCTGTGTGTTAAGAACATATGATGAAAAGAAAAACCGGTGTGGGAATAATACTGATCAACAGTAAAAAAGAAGTTCTTCTCATGTTGAGGGACAATATACCTTCCATACCATATCCTGACTGCTGGGATCTTCCGGGGGGACACCCTGAAGGAGAAGAAACCCCGGAAGAATGCATAAGGAGAGAAATGATGGAAGAA
Source organism: Vulcanimicrobiota bacterium (assembly GCA_040217695.1). Classification (GTDB taxonomy): domain Bacteria; phylum Vulcanimicrobiota; class SpSt-956; order SpSt-956; family JAKJGF01; genus CALARM01. Next base: position 49,959 of record JBEHWO010000004.1, read on the forward strand.
ATGGAACTGGACATTGGAGAGATAAACTTCTTTAAGAAATATATATGGCCTGATTTTGACGAATATATTTTCTGGAAATTTATTGAACTTGAACCGGAAAAAATAACACTTCATGAAGGGCAGAAGGTAAGTTATTTCAGTTTTAATGATATTAAAGAAATGAAACTGGCTTTCTATTACAATCAGGTTTTTCCTGAATTTTATGACTATATAAAAAAGGATATATACAGAGAAAATGTTTAATAAAATTGATCTTAAACAATTATCTCTCCTTACATCTCCGGACAGGGCTTTTTTAAGTATATATTTAAACAGCGCCGGTTATCTGTCTTCCATGAAAAAAAGAATTAAAGAGATGGAAATACTCCTTGAGGATAATAAAGATGAATCTTTATATTTTCAGGAAAACATGAAAACTGTGGAAAATTATTTAAAAGAAAACCCTTTCCTGAAAGGAAGCCTCTCTATATTCAGCTGCTGGCTCCTGAATTATCTGGAAGTTTATCCTTTAAATGTATCAGTTCCTGATTTATTGATTGTAGATTCATCTCCGTACATAAGACCAATTGCGGAATTGCAGGATGAATATGAAAATTTCGTTGTAGTTGCACTGGATAATAATATGGCAAAAATTTTTCTTATAACCTCCGGAAAAATTACTTCTGAAGAAGACATAGAAGGACATATTAAAAATCATGTAAAAAAAGGCGGATGGTCCCAGCAGCGTTATGAAAGAAGACGGGACAGAGAACTTATGGAATACAGTAAAGAAATTATAGAATATTTACTGGAAATGGAGAAAAAAGAAATCTTCAGAAGAATCATACTGGTAGGCGGAAGGGAAATGATTACGGAATTAAAAAAGAAATTCCCTGAAAGTCTGAAGAAAAAACTGACAGGAGAAAAAAATCTGGATCTCAAAAAAGATGAAAGAATAATTAACAGGGAAATTTTCGAACTCTTTTTCATGGAAGAAAGAAAGTCGGAAAAAGCACTGTGGGAAAGAATAAAGAGCGAATTTATGACAGGAGGCCTCGGAGCTATCGGCCATACCTGGGTTCTGGAAGAAGCAAAAGCAGGAAATATAGAAAAATTAATAATAAATAAACATGCGAAAATAGAAGGGATAAGATGCAGGAACTGTGAACATCTTTCAGGCATAACCTGTAATTATCTTACAGGCGAACCTTATGACTTCTGCATGGGATGCGAATCTAAAGACACATTTAAAGTGGATCTGATAAATGAAATAGTAGAAATATGTGCGAAGATAAACAGTGAAGTAGATTTTGCGGACGATATACCGGCTCTTTCAAAGATAGGGGATATGGCAGCACTTTTACGATACAGACATCTCGAAGTGTAAAGTGAAAGTCTGCAATATAATTTTCCCATAAAACCTGACATAAAGGTGTCACATTTTATGTATATAATGGTATAACAATCAAAAATTTTATCGGGAGTGATGTATATGGGTTACACAATAAAAGAGTTTACGGAAGGATGGGATTACGAATTCAAGGCAACAGAGAAAATTTTCTCGGCCCTCACAGACGAATCCCTCTGGCAAAAAATTACGGACGGCAACTGGTCACTGGGAGAAATAGCCTGGCATATTGTAAGGTCACTGCCGGAAATGATGGGCCGGACGGGACTTACCATAGACATGCCGGGGGAATACAAGTCAATATCGGGAAAAGCCTCTGAGATTCTGAATACATACCGTAAAGTTTCTGCGGAATTTATGGAACAGATAGAGAAGAAATGGACCGATGCATCTCTGGACGAAGAAGACGATATGTACGGGGAAAAATGGAAAAGATCAAAGACTCTTCATGTCCTTATAGTGCATCAGACTCATCACAGAGGACAGATGACCGTATTGATGCGCCAGTCAGGGCTGAAGGTTCCCGGAGTTTACGGCCCTTCGAAAGAAGAATGGGTAAACTACGGCATGGAATCACCGCCGGTGTAGAAGTGAGTCGTGAGTCGTGAGTGAAAACCTTCTGACTCACTGCTCACGATAAACATAAAAAATTCCCTCCGGCCATTCTTCACGGAATTTATATAAAGACAAATCATCCATAACAAGGGACAGGTCGCCTGTAATATTATTTCTATTACAGCTTAAATCTTTATATAAATTTTTGACGTCTTTTATGAGACTGAATAGTCTTCCTGGCGTTACCTGTTTTCTCAGAACCAGATCCGTTACGGCTTTTTCATTTATTATTTTATGCTTTTTACCCCATAATTTTATAAGACTCAGAGGATCGTGAGGACGGATTGAAGAAAGAACGATTGATAAAAATTCCCATATTTTAGCGGCACCATCCGCTCTGTCTTTCCATCTGTATTTCTCTGCAAAAGAATCGGAATTCCCTGTTAAATCTATCTCTTCCTGAATTTTCATGAGTTTTTCCTTATAGTAAGAAAATTTATCATTATCCTGACCTTTTTTTATGTTATTTACATGCCTTAAAAGGGAATCTCTTTTCCCTTCTGTTTTAATCACATCACAGTACGTTCCGTAATCGACACAGGCTTTTATGTCTCTGATTAAATCTTCCATATGGTAATTATCTTTAATATCTTCGGGGATTTTGACATAGAAATTACGGGCATATTCAAAACAGGCTTTCAGCTCAAGGCTTATTCCTTTACCGGAGAAATTATTCTGACCGATTATTTCATCAAGGCTCATAGAAGCATTTACTTCCTGCGAAAGTTCAAATTTTATACCTTTAAGATTACATGGTTCAAAACAGGTGTGAACAAAAAATAGTGCTTCATATATGTCTTTATAAACCGGAATAGCAAAAAATTCTCTTTCTATACGTCCCGATATTCTGTAAAGTTCTTCCTGAGATTTTGTCCGGATTTTAAGTATTTTAAATATTATATCTTCGGAATTTGCAGGCACTATTCCGTCTGACAGATAATTCAACAGTATTATTCTTAAATATAGAGAAACACTTTTTCCATGTGAGTAAAGATCTATGTCATGAGCCCATTTTCTTGTTTCACATATGCCCTCTGACAGATATTTTTTTACAATTTTTGCTATATCTTTAAACGATTTTCTCTCTGACATCAGAATAGAAATTTCCTTATAGAGTTTTTCCCTGAAAAGGGAAAAATTTTCGTATTTCAGAGGATATTCATGACCGAAAAAATCGGAATATTTTATATCATCAAGAAATTGTTTGCCTTTATCAGATGGATTGGAGGTATCAAGACAGTCAGAAAGGTGTAAAAATTTTTTCAAAGTATGTTCTTCCACATAACTGCATTTACCGCCGAGAAAGCATTTGCTGCATCCATGGTGGGAACATATGAAATTTAACAGAGAAAAATCTTTAAACACAGAGGGACATTCACAGACTTTCCCGAAAGGCGTCATGAGAAAATTGTACAAAAGCGATGGAATAATATCTTTATCTTTAAAAATTATCTGTCCGTGGTAATCTTTCACCTGAGAACCGGGTTCTTTTGATATGAGGAAATCTTTATCCAGTTTCCCCAGATCGTGAAGCAATGCACCAGTATTACAGAGCTCAAAAAAATCCGAATATTTATTGATTTTCTCTGACATTAACATAAAAAATTCCGAATGTGTCTGAAATAACTGTTGAAAAGATCATGGTAACAACTTCAGGTTTTTTATATTCATAACTATCTATAAATAATGATCTCGTAATGCGTAATGCGTAATGCGTGATGCGCAGAGATATAAACCCGTCACGCGTTACGCGTTACGCGTTACGATAACTTAAATTCTAATAAGTTATGAAATACACTATAAGGACTCTATTTTTTATTTAAAACATGTGATGGCTTAAATCATAACACAGACCTGCCATACCGCCGGCTACAAACCCTACTGCTCCTGCGCCGACTGCGACAAGGGCAGGGGCTCCCAGTAATACACTTAATCCTGCAAGTCCTGCTGTCCCTATTACTGCTCCGGCTGTGCCTGCAGGGGATGTTCCCGAGAAAATGCCTCCTACAAACTCGCCAATATTTGCACCAAGACCGGAACTCTTCATCTGTTTCAACTGATCTCCCTTTAAAAGTTCACTGTCCTGTAAAGATGAACCAAGAACAACTCCGTCTTTACCCTGTTCTTCTTTTCTGACAGATTTACCGGCCGGCATATGGTGTGCACTTACATATTTACCTGAAGTTATTTCCATAAAAAATACCTCCCTAAATTCACAGTTTTCCAATCACACAGAGTGGTTGAACATATTGACAAAATAAATATCACTTTTATTATATTACCATGATTTTCTATAAAATCTGTTAACATTTTGTTAACATTCAGACAAAATATTCACAGGATTTTCCGGTTATACCATGAAACCAGAATTATAGATTTTTCACACAGTTAAGCCTTGCCTCTGTAGTGGGATGTATTTCGAATATTACAAAATATTTATCAATTTTCCCGTCAGGCATAACTTTAATGGTTTTCTCGAAAGTGCTTACAGCAATATTTTTATCCTTTATAATTTCCACTGCATAAAGATCTGCCCTCATCTCCTGTGCTCTTGCAAGATAGAGAGGATAGAGGCTCAGCAGTGCCAGTAAAAGTAATTGTAATGGGACAAATCTCAAAAAAAGTCTGAATTCAGAAGTATCATCAAATTTCATAAATTTCAGCAATAAAAAGGTAAAAAGAAAAAACAGAAAAAGACCTGCCATTGCAACCAGCAGACGAACTTGATGATGATTTTCTTTATAGTGAGTAAATTCATGGGCCATAACAAAACACAGTTCTTCATCTGTAAGTAACTTCTTAAGCCCCCCTGTAATAACTACCTTTGCATGATCTCCCTGAGGTATGACAAAAGCACCTAACATATCTTCCTGTAATAATTTAATATCCAGGCTGTTTATACCGAACAGTTTTGCCGTAGGAAGATAGGCTTTAACCATATCGTGCTGTAAATCTACAGAGACTTCTTTTTTGTACATCTCCCAGACCATTGTAAAAGGATACTGGGAACAGAAGGCAAGAATAAATATAAAATAGGCACAGAAATAAATATATCGTGCAGGTTTTCTCTCGGGACAGAGTTTGTTGAAAAAATAGTAACCTGTGAGAGTGAAGAGAATAAATATTATGACAGAACCGGTAAGGCAAATAAAACATTTATTTAAGGTAAATCCCGGATAGAGGGATCTGTTCAGGAATAATACTGAAGCAAACATGGCGCTTACAAACATATATTTTTTAAAGGTCATGTTTATAAAAAACGTTCCGTATCTGGCCCATATGGAAAATATTATAAGTAAACATATTGCTATAATCATAATTTTTCACATTTTCTCTATGATAATTCATATGAAAGCTGACTGCTGCTAGCTGAAAGCTTACACATTATTTATTCGTAAAATACTGCTGATAAATTAAAGGTATGGTAGTTGCAAACAGGGAACCTCCGATAGCTCCGGATATAATACACTTAATACATCCGATAAATATAGGCAGTGTGGAACCGAGTCCTATAGTCTGCAGAAACATTATCGGGAATGTAACAAAAAGTCCTATAATAATATTTACTATAACAGAATAAAACCTGCATCCTGACACATCATGAATAACACTGAAGAAAGCCAGGACAGAACCGGTTATAATGCCGCATATTACATTAAAAATGAGATACACACCAAGGAGCAGAATACCTCCCACCGTCATGCCTGCTATACTCAAACCGGAACCGGAAAATATGGCCGAATAAATAAAGAGCCTGAAAAGCCCCCAGATTAAGCCTGAAATAACACCGGCCACTGCTCCCACTTTAATTCCGGGAAGTAAAATCTTCAGCTCAAATCTTCTGCCTTCCAGTTCGGACGAAGCAGCCTGTGCAAGAAATTCCTGCGAAGGCCCTTCAATGGGACTTCCGCAGTGAATACAGTGTTTCACTTCGGCACTGTTCGGTTCACCGCATTTCTCACAGAACAATGTTACATTTCCCATTATGAAAACCTCATTTGTCAGTGACCAGTGAGCAGCGATCACTGCTCACTGGTCACTGAAATTACCCTCTTTCTCTTATAAAGAATAATTTTACGCCGAGAGGAGATAACTCTTTTATGGCTACCTGATAATGACTTATCTGATTAGGCTGTTTGAATTCGCCTGTCCTGAGCTCCACTTCCGATATTTCGGGATTATCCATATGGTAGTTTTCCATAAAGTTTATTACCAGTTCTTTAACAGGAGGATAAACAGGTTTCTCCTGTATTACATATCTGACTTTCTCAAATTCCTTCTCAAGTGCTACCACACAGAGGAGTCTTTCACGATATCCGTCTTCCCTGTCAAGGAACCAGAATGCACAGTCTGAAGCGACATAAGTAGGGCCTATATGGGATCTGAATATGAGATCTCTGAACCGTTCATATACATCTTCTGTGCCGTGATAGAGGTCATTATAATCTTTATCACCCTTCCATACCATGCTCTTCAGTTTGTTATTCGCCTCATAAAGACCGTAACTTAAATCCTGATTGCCTATCACTTCATATTTAGGTCTTCTTCCTTTGCCGGTCCAGGTAAATCTTGACAGAAAGTGTCGAAGATGCATGCCTTCAGGCCCGACTACTTCAGACATAGGGACAGTCCAGAAAAGAGGATGGCCGGAATCATGAGTATCCACGGCAAAGAGAACGGAAGAAGGAACTCCTCCCTCTGCAATGCTTGCCTTTATCTCTTCTTCCAGATCAAAGAGATAACGGACATAACCGGAATGCATTGTTGTAAGCATAGTATTCCCGAGAATGAGATCAAATCCGAGTTTTTTATAATCCTTTACATCACAGCCCATTCTTTCTGCCATGGCACCTGTGAATTTTTTATTTATCCTGGAAGCCCCCAGGACATCACTTAAAATCTGAGGTGTCATCCTGTCAGATACAGGTATATCCCATGACTCATTTACCGTAGAATCAAAGACATGATCTACATAATCAAGCCTTACGTAATCAAATTTATATCTCTTCTGAATATCGGGAAATACTCCTTTAAAGAATTCAACTGTATCTTCTTTAACAGAAGGTAAATTATCTTCTTCCGGCACGGTGTTAAAAGGAAGATTTGTATAAAACTTATAAGGTGTTAACATACCGAAAGAATGTTCATGCTGGTCTTCACCTTTTGCGTCGAGATAGATAAAATCAGGATGATTATCAACAGTGTTGTAAAAATCGAATTCCGGCAGTCCCACTCCTCCCCATGTCTGACTGGGAAGTGTCCACAGGCCGCTGTCTATCAATTTTATTGTAATTTCACCGTGAGCTTTCCTCAGGGTTTCAACACCGCAGGAAAGATCTTCAACTGTTTTCAGCTTATGTTCCTTCAATATCTTTTTGATTATTTTGTTGACTTCTTTCTGAATTTTCTCCTGCCCTTCTTCAGAAAGCATCTCTGTATGGGTTGTCTCTTTATAAAGACCGGTTTTCTTTTTATCGAGCCTTATCCATCTGAAATGTTCCGGGTGTTCCAGAACTATTCTTGAAAACTGGCTTGTATGAGGTTCGAGATCAAATCCTGCCGTTTTATTCAGTATGTGTATGGCATCCATAAGAAGCAGTAACTGTTCATCCGGTTCTATGCCGCCTTCGAGAAGCTCTGCAGAGAGCACATCTTTTGTTATTATCCTGAGACTGTCCACTGCATAAAGATTTGTAAGGGCACAATCAAAAAAGGGAGAAAGATGTATGGAATTTGCTCTTATAACAGGTATGAGTTTCATTGCATCCAGGAAATTTCCAGTAATGTCCTGTTCTTTTCCCAGGGCTCTCACATTTATAAAACAAAAATCGGAATGATACATCCAGGAAGAATCTTCATAATGTTCTACAGGTGAAGAAACACCGTCAGATGAAAATTTCTCCTGTCCCAGGGTAAGATAAAAATTACATATAACTCCGTCATCAATATTCAAAGCTTCGGAAGGGAGCATTTTGATATAATTTTTTGATTTGAATTCTTTTACAAGAGCTTCCGTTTTTTCTTCTATTTCTTTCTCAGTAAGAGTTTTTAAAGATTTTTTCAATGAAAGCTCTTTAAAGTTTGTCCAGTATTTTGGTAAATTGCTCATCAGTTAATTAAATTCCTTTCTTAAATAATTTTTAGCTATCAGCATTTCTGATAGCTAAAACGTAAAATTCTAGAAAAATTTTATAAATCCTTTTTTGACCGTTATGTCAGGATTATTGCCCGGCCACAAGTACTGCCAGCGATAATTACAACAACGGATAATTTGTGATTTTGCCTCCTCCCGTCACGTGTTACGCGTTACGCGTCACAACCATAAACAGTGGAATATTTACCGTTATAAGCAATAAGAATGAAAATTCCTATGCTATTAAATTATTGTGCCGTATAGTTATCAACGCCCATCATCTGTCCTCCGGGAGAACAGTAACGGGGATAATCTGCCGGGATAGCAAGCATTACATGATTCAGACCGCGACAGTATATAGTATATGCCCTTGTAAGATTATTTCCCCTGTATCCATATTCAATGCCTCTGTTGTTTACAGGTGTAGTTCTTATATATGTTGGAACAAGGGCATGTAAATCAGGGGGAGGATGCTGTTCTGCAGCATCTGCCATATATTGCTCTATAGCTATGGCAACATTCCTCATATTCCCCAGACAGCCGCTAAGTACTGCCTGCTCCCTTGCTCTTTGTACCCATGCCAGGGCAATCGCTGCAAGAAAAGCCATAATTGCAATGACAATCATCATTTCAAGAAGAGTAAAACCATATATATCCCTGTAATTTCTTTTCATATTTTTTCCTCCTTATTTTTTTTCTTCAAACGGTTTATAGCCAGTGCAAGAGCAGAAGAAACTTCGGGACTGGTTTCCACTGCCAGCCTGGCTTCAAGCTTTGCCAGGTGGTTTCTCAGGGAAAGTCTTCCCATACATGTTGCCGCAAAAATTCTTATTTTTGCCTCTTTATCTTCCAGAAGACCGGGCAGAAGAGGTGACAGTCTGGAATTATCAATAACTTCCAGGGTTTCCAGTCCTTTCAATCTTATGTCTGTATATTCGTCCTGATTTTTCACCACTTCAATTACCGGTTCTATAGATGTGGGAACCTTCATTTTTTTCAGGGCATCCAGCGTATTGCCCCGAACAGACCAGTCACGATCTTTAAGAAGTGGTAACAGGGCTTCCCCTGCACGTTCTTTCCCTGTTTCTCCGATTATACATACAGCAGTAGATCTTACTACAGGATCTTTATCTTTCAGCTTTTCTATTAAAGCATTTAGCGTACCATCTTCATTATTTCCCCTCAGAGAAAGTATGGATTTGATTTTAACTCCCGTATCTTTACTGTTCAATCCGTTAAAGATGAATATATGTTTACCTGAGTAATATACGACAAATAGAATAATAAATATCGCCACCACGGATATTTCAATATTTTTTTTGTTTCTTTCCAACCAGTTTTCAGATTTTTCATTATTTTTAGTATTTCTGGGAACTTCTCTTATACCTTTCGTTCTATATTGAGTCAGGCAGGATTTTTTGAATTCTATGGCATCGTTATTACCCGGCTCTTTCTCTATAATATAATCCAGACAGCCTATACATTCCTTTACATTACCGGTCCTGTAAAAACATGAAGCTTTTTTGCGATAAATCCTGAGGTCATCCGTAAGTTTTTCCATGTTTTCATAACTACAAATAGCTTCTTCGAATTTATTCAGTTTCTCCTCGATTTCTGCTCTCAGTTCCCACGCTTTTTTATCTTTAGGATTTTCTTTGAGATATTTTTCGAAATATTCCAGACTATTTTCATAATCTCTGTTTTTATAAAAATAATGCCCTTTTATGGCATATTCAACAAAATCTCCCTTGCCTGCAATTTTCTCTCGCAGCAAATCGATCTCATCTTTTACATAGTTCTTTTTATCAAGTTCAAAAAGAACTTCAATGGCTTCCAGAAAATTTTGCTGATTTATCAGGGTATCTACCCTTACCAGAGCGATTTCTGTATTAAATTCTTCATCTTCTCCGGAGAAACTTTCTTTTTCCCCGGATATATTGCTCTTATCTACAATACTCATAAACACTCTCCTGTTTATAGTGTATTTCATAACTTATTAGAATTTAAGTTATCGTGACGCGTAACGCGTAACGCGTGACGGGTTTAATCCCTGCGCCTCACGCATTACACTTTACGCATTACGAGGTCATTATTTATGGATAGTTATGAAACTAACTATAATATAAAAGGGATTCTGCAAGGGGAACTTTTATAGCTATAATTATTATACCCATAAAGAGTGAACTTTAGTACAATTATTTTGCAAATTTTACTATTCATAATTCATGACTCGTAACAGGTCACAAATAAGGGGAGTATTATTCCAATTTTTCACTGTAACTATAAAATTTGCTATAGTTTTTTTTAACATTACTTCATAAATAATTTATAATTAAAAGATTGTTTTGTATCAATCAATAATATATAATATTATTTACT